>NZ_JAHHPR010000623.1:0-24481 GCF_024606255.1 Endozoicomonas sp. SESOKO3 | reverse complement strand
TCACACGGGCTTTTCCTTCTTCATGATCGATATCAATCAAAATGCAAGCTTTACGTCCTTTTAAAAAAAGGACAGTAGGCGTGACCAGAGGAGAAATGTCTTTTAATTTTCTTTTGTGAGTTTTCGACGCAAGGCCCGCTCTTTCTGCTGCACGGGAAAACAACTCTGCAGTCAATTTGCCGTTTTCCAAGGGTAATCCGGCTCGAAGAGAATCGTGAGAAAAGGGCTTTCCATAATGCTTGGTCAGAATACTGAGGCATTCCAGTAAAGGATCAAACTCCTTTTGGTCGCTCTCAGGTATACCCCACTCTTCGTTCGCATCTTCTGCAGCTGCACTGTAATTCATGGTTCCTACCACTGAAATAAAAATAAAAGAACAGAGGTACTGCTTATTCTGTAAAAAGGTATCTGAAATTAATACTAGCGCAGTTTATTGGTCTTAAATAATTAATGAGAAAGCAATTGAAGAGTGTCTTATATCTGACGTTTGATTGTTTTAAATAACATAAGAAATTCAGTCTGATGTTCTTTTGACAAGGAGGTGTTTTTTGAGTCTTGAAGGAATCAAGTCTTTTGCTGCGAATCATTTAAGCCCTTCCGGTTTTAAAAATGATTGTAAAAGATTATATGGGAAGTTTTGTGGCAAACTGGTTCAAGCTCTTGAAGTTTTAACGACGGTTTTAGATAAAGCCAGTAGCCCATCCAAAACCGAATTGTCATTTAACAAGTCAATTCATAAACGGAAAGCGGCTCCATGGAAAGTGGCCACCAGACTTCATAACTGGCGTCTTGAACATTATGAGCAAAGAGCAAGATCGTCGATGAAAGACTTTCTGGAAAAACTGGTTGATAAAGGCGCTGGTATCGAAGATTTTTCTTCTGACGAGGCTAAAGCATTGGCCAGCGAGTTAATAGATATCCTCTTTCAACTGGAGTCTAGTGTTTTTAAGGCTTTGTCCATTGCTAAAGACCGTCTGCCCAACCCGGAAGCTGTGTGTCAGGCATTACGTGATCTTTTTGATGAGGTTGGTGTTTTAGAAGAAAATCATGACAAATTAAAGGGGCTCTTAAATGAGGCAGGTTTTTTATATAAGTTTGTGCGTGCCTCTGAACAACTGAATGTCATTGAAGTTTCTGATAAAGCAGAAGATGGTGCTGAATTCAAAACTTTTGCGATCAATTGTTTGGGCATAAACGGTATTAACTTTTTGCATAATACTTTGATGCTCTACTACGATATGACGGACAGACTGCTTCCCGATGACAAAGATTCATTACAAGACAAAATTAATCAAGTGTCTGATAAAGACAAAGATCTTATTCCTCTGGGGCAGGCCATTTTCAACAGACTTCGCCTGGAAAACTGATGTACAAAAGACCCGAGTCCTGTACGCCTCGGGTTTTTATTGAATGCGATCTAATGAAGTTTAGTGATCAGGTCTTATCGAAGACTTCTTCCTGGATTCTTTTAATACCAATGTGACGTACATCCGTCCCTTTGACCAAATAGATAACGTATTCCGCCAGGTTACGGGCATGATCGCCAATCCGCTCCAATGATCTCAATACCCACATGATGTTCAGAACCCGGGTGATGGATCTTGGATCTTCCATCATGTAGGTGACCAGTTCCCGCGTTGCACTCTTGTATTCCCGATCGACCGTTTTATCTTCTTTGGCAACTGCCAGAGCAAGATCAGCATCAAAACGGGCAAAAGCATTGAGTGCATCCTGAACCATCTGTCGTACATGGTTACCAATGTGACGGGTCTCGATATAACCTTTGGGCGCTTCTCCCTGTTCACTGAGGCTGATAGCAAAGCGAGCAATTTTTGCTGCCTCGTCACCAATCCTTTCCAGGTCGGTTGCGGCCTTGGAGCAGGAAATAACCAGACGGAGGTCGCTGGCCGCTGGCTGGCGTCTGGCCAGAATGCGGGAACACTCTTCATCGATAGCCAGTTCCATATAGTTAATGTCTGTGTCTTTCTCGCAGACCACTATCGCCCCTTCACTGTCAGCATTGATCAGGGCATTGATCGCATCGGATACCTGCTTTTCAACCTGCCCACCCATGGACAGGAGATTATTTCGCAGCTCCTCCAGTTCATGATTGAATTGCTGGGAAATATGATGGCTAAGAAGTTCGCTTTTGGTATCCATGAGTTTTCCAGGTGCTTTCTTGGCAATGGCATTCTTAAGCTATGGCATTTAGCCGTAACGGCCGGTTATATAGTCTTCAGTTTGTTTCTGTTGCGGGTTTGTGAACAGCGTATCCGTATCATCGAATTCAATGAGCTTACCCATATACATAAATGCTGTGTAGTCTGAGACACGAGCTGCCTGTTGCATATTGTGGGTAACGATAGCGATGGTGAACCTGGACTTGAGCTTGTTAATCAGTTCTTCGATTTTTAACGTTGAAATAGGATCCAGGGCTGAAGCCGGTTCGTCCAGCAGAAGAACTTCTGGCTCTACCGCAATTGTGCGGGCAATAACCAGACGCTGTTGCTGCCCACCCGACATGCCCAGGGCGCTTTCATGCAGGCGATCCTTAACCTCGTCCCAAAGTGCCGCACTGCGTAAAGCCCATTCAACGACTTCATCCAGAATACGCTTTTTGTTGATGCCCTGAATGCGCAGACCGTAGGCGACATTTTCATAGACACTCTTCGGGAAGGGGTTTGGCTTCTGGAATACCATGCCAACGCGGCGGCGTAAATCCGCGACATTGACACCCTGCTGATAAATATTCTGGTCATCCAGCTGAATGGCACCTTCGATGCGGCAGCCTTCAACCAGATCGTTCATTCTGTTCATACTTCGCAACAGAGTCGATTTACCACAGCCTGATGGACCAATGAAAGCAGTGACCCTGCGTTTCGGGATGGTCAGGGAGATATCGTGCAGAGCCTGCTTCTCACCATAAAACAGGTTCAAATTCCTGATATCCAGACATTTTTCTTCCTGTTCCAGACTGAGCTTACGACGGCTGCGTCCCAGACTCTCGAGGTTAAACGCCGGTGTTGAGCTGGTCTCAGGAGTGACTCTGCTCTGTTTGTTCTCTGTCCGGGTGGGTGTATTCAAATCCAGTGCCTCATCCAGCATGATGTTACCTTTAATACGTAATTAAACCTTCCTGGCACACTCAGGGAAACTTTTTTATAGCTCAAGGCTGTTTTTTTGTAGCGAATCAGTCTCATGCTTCCAGGCTCTTGTATTTTTCACGCAAATGGTTGCGAATAGCCACTGCTGAAAGGTTAAGAACCGCAATGACAATAACCAGAAGAAGAGCTGTGGCGTAAACCAGTGGTCTGGCCGCTTCTACATTAGGACTCTGGAAGCCGACATCGTATATGTGGAAGCCCAGGTGCATGAATTTCTGATCCAGATGCAGGAATGGATAATTACTATCCAGAGGTAAACTGGGAGCCAGCTTAACCACACCCACCAGCATCAGGGGCGCAACCTCACCAGCCGCACGGGCAACAGCAAGAATCAACCCTGTCATCATGGCAGGACTGGCCATAGGCAGAACGACACGCCAAAGTGTTTCTGCTTTGGTCGCCCCCAGTGCCAGACTGCCCTCACGGACCGAGCTTGGAATGCGTGAAAGCCCCTCTTCTGTGGCAACAATGACAACGGGTAATGTTAATAAGGCCAGAGTAATTGATGCCCAGAGTAACCCGGGAGTACCAAAGGTCGGTGCTGGCAAAGCTTCCTGAAAGAACACCTGATCAATTTGGCTACCGGCAAAGTAGATGAAGAAACCGAGGCCAAATACACCGTAGACAATGGAAGGGACACCGGCCAGATTATTTACGGCTACGCGAATGGTTCGTGTCAGCCAGCCCTGATTAGCATATTCCCGGAGGTAGACAGCCGCTATTACACCAAAGGGAGTCACGATGATCGACATTAGAATCACCATCATGACAGTACCGAAAATGGCTGGGAAAACGCCTCCTTCTGTGTTCGCCTCTCTGGGGTCGTCAGTGATAAATTCGCCGACCTTGTCGAGATAAAAAAGCATTTTCTGGCTCAGGGTCATGGCATTAGGTTTATAGGCCCGAACGATTTTGCCAAAAGATTGCTCAATCTCTATACCATCAACGGTTGTAGCCACCAGACTGTCACGGTTGAAAGCGACATACAAATCACCCAGTCTGGCTTCCATCACCTTATACTCAGCTTGATAGACCTTCCGTTGCGCTTCGATATCCGCAAGCGCTTGAGGGGTGGCTGTACCATCGAGTTCGAGGGCTCGCTGTTCAAGACGGAGGCGTTCCAGTTTAGCGTTAACGGAGCCTATTTCGTGCTTTTCAATGGCGTAGATTTCATTGTAGATAGATAGAGCTCTATTCAGCCTCTTCTGGAACTCTGGCCAAGCCGCATCGCCTTCTACAACGACGTTGCCGTCCTGTTTTATGCTGTTTAGATAACCGTAGAAATTACCCCACTCACGGCGTTCCAGGGCAACGATATTTTCAGGATAACGGCGATTCTCTAGCCAACGATCAATCACCCAGGCAAAGTCTGAGCCTGAGACATCTCTGTTACCGACTTTCAGCAAATCACGAGTCAGTGTTTCCACGCCCTCCGGAACCGGGAGACCCGCCGCTTCAATACGGGTTGCAGAAACGGTTTCCGTGTCTGCTATTTCTCCAGCGATCAACCGGGATTCCTGACCGGGAGGGGCATAGTCTGCCACCAGAATTTGTCCAGGCCAGAAGTGACCGAGACCGCGGATTGCAATCAGACCCAGAAGACCGACAACAAGAATGACACTGATGGCGACCGCTCCGGCATTCAGCCAGACCCAGGGGGAACCCGTTTGATACCACTTGCTTATTTTATTGCTCATGTTCCGGCTCCTTCCTTAAAGCGAACTGTACTTCTTGCGCAGTCGATGACGAACCATCTCAGCAGCAGTATTAACCACAAAGGTGAAGAGGAAGAGCACCAGTGCAGCAAGGAACAAAATTCGATAGTGGCTGCTGCCCACTTCAGATTCCGGCATTTCTACAGCAATGTTGGCAGCCAGGGTTCTCATGCCCTCAAAGATATTGGCGTCCATGATTGGCGTATTGCCGGTAGCCATCAGTACAATCATCGTTTCGCCCACGGCACGGCCCATACCAATCATCACGGCAGAGAATATGCCCGGGCTGGCGGTCAACAATACAACACGCACCAATGTCTGCCAGGGCGTCGCACCCAGTGCCAGAGATCCATAGCTCAGATGTTTGGGAACGCTGAAAATGGCATCCTCTGCGATAGAGAAGATGGTGGGAATCACTGCAAACCCCATAGCCAGTCCTACGACCAGAGCATTACGTTGATCGTAAGGAATATCCAGCTCAGACGTCAGCCAGGTTCTCAGGTCGCCATTAAAGAGGGCGGCTTCAATGGTTCCATTAAGATTCATGGCAATGGCACCACTGATCAGCACAACAGGGATCAGCAAGGCCGCTTGCCAACCTTCCGGAATAGCGTGACGAATTCGACCGGGCATCGAGTCCCAGGCAAAAGCAAAGAGCAAAATGCCTATCGGAACAATCAGCAAGAGCGCAAATATTCCCGCCAGACTGTTTTCGATCAGGGGCGCCAGCCAGAGACCGGCCAGAAAACCCAGAATGACCGTGGGCAGCGCTTCCATCAATTCAATCACAGGCTTTACTTTACGGCGCATGGCAGGTGCCATGAAATAAGCCGTATAGACGGCTCCGGCTATTGCCAGAGGTGTGGCCAGTAACATGGCGTAAAAGGCGGCCTTGAGAGTGCCGAAGGCCAAAGGGGTCAGGCTCAGCTTTGGCTCAAAGTCATTATTCGATGCGGATGACTGCCAGATGTATTCTGGCTTCTCATAGCCTTCATACCAGACTTTACCCCAGAGAGCCGACATGGATACTTCCGGATGCTCATTGTCAACATGCCAGAATTCGGTAGAGCCATTGCTACTCACCAGCATATAGTTGCTTCGGGGGGCAATAACCAGTTGCTCAACAGGGCCGTTGGTCAACTTCTCAGTCAACAGGGTTCTGTTGGCTGTGGTGTAAAAAATGCCAACATTGCCCTTATCATCCGCTGCCAGAAACCCCTTTCGGCGATGCTCAGGCACTATCTGTGTAATAGGTTCACCGGCCAGCTCGAACTCACGAACTCTTTGCAAGTGCCACTGGTTTTGTTCGTCTCTGACCATGAACCACTGGCTGACCATGCCAGTTTCATCGCCTATCAGCAGAGAAACTCCACCCAGCAGGAACGTCATGGTCGTTACTCTGGCGGAGTCGGTAGTCAGATCAGTTTCTGAAACGACGTGAGGTTCATTAATGTTGCTGATATCGATCAATGTCAGGCCGTCGGCACCAGACTGAACGAAAAGCCAATGCTGATCCGGAGCAATGAGGACATCGTGAATAGACCCATTCACTGCAGGCAGGGTGATCGTTTCTTCTTCCAGCGTGACTTCTTCCGTCAGGAAGTCTTCTTCCTTGGTAAAAGCGGTCATATAGAGGCGCTTGTCACCATAACCGGTGAGCAACAGTTGAGTTTCACTGTCACTGATACTCAGGTGTGAAACAGCCTGGTTAGCCGCTACCAGATCAATCGCTTCTTCACCGTATGGGTAGGTGACCTTGGGTGTGATCAAACGCTTGTCATCAGGCCAGGTAATTTGGTAAGCATGCTTGAAAATAATGACCTGACCGTTGCTGAGACCGGCTGCCAGCAGGTTGTTGTCGGATGGTGCACTCGTAATTGTGGTAACTGAGGTTCCGGCAGGAAGGGGCAGGGAATAGCGATATTTCTGCTCTCCGGTTTGGGTGGATGCAAAAGTCAGGGCCCCGTCGGCAGTGATGGAGAACGCCAGTTCAGCCTGTTCTTCCATGCTCTGATAGAGCGGGCGCTGCTCCCCGGCAATCGTCTGTGTCCAGGTACTGGTGGGTTCAATTTCTGCACTTTTGAACAAGGGCGCTACTTCATAAAGGAGGTAGATAAAGATCAGAAGGATGGCGGCAATAACACCAAGACCACCTACCGCTACACCCCAGCGGGTCAGGTAATCTTTGAAAAAGCGAAGTGACTGATGACGTTTATGAGCCGGGGTGTTGTAATCGACACCAGGGCTGTCTTCTATTGTTGGTTGATACATGGCACTGGTCGCAGAGATTATTGAGCGTACCTTAAAAGGTCTGTGTTACAGAAATATGACAAAATTGAAAAAAATGAGAGCCAAACTGCAGCTCTCAGTATCTCAAAACGGTATCCCCGTCAGTGTCGATAAACAGTCGTGACCGAATGAACTGTCTGAAAAGCGCTGCAGCCAACTTACACTCTATTTCGATACTTATAGTACATCCACTTTTACTGGTCTTTGCTTTTTGGTTTTTCCTGAAAGAAGGCGAGCTGCGCAGTGAGTGCTGATGGGATTGCTAACTTTTGAGCAAGCGCCCACGTACTATGAGCTACACTGAGGCTCCGACTGAAGAAAAGCGAAAATTTGTGTGCAACTTAAAACTGTTTTCCTTCGTATGTACACTCTTGCTCTCTACGGCCATCAGTGGACTTGCTGCTGCCAACTCTCGGGGACGTACGCTCATCGTTGCAAGTGGGACATATGATCAAGAGGGATGTCTGGTACCCGAATTTGTCTGCTTTTTTCCTGAAGGCTCTCTGCCCTCGCTTGAAGAAACCCTGTTCGTCACCAACGCTTATTATATTGGCAGGGTGCCAATGGCTGAAGGTTCATGTAGCTGTTATTTCCTGAATGGCGATCTCGACATTCCCTCAATGGAAGAAGGAAACTTCTTGTGTATCGACCCCGAATTGCAGGCAGATGGAACCGCCAATGGCGAGGGTGATGGGGTTACAGATAGCTATGAAGCAGCGCAGGCAGGAACGCAATGGTTCTATATATCCTCACCGGTCTGGTCAATTGATGATGGCACGGGTTCATTTGTCCAGCAGCTTGGCTCCCTCCTGTCATCTTTGTGGCAGTGGCTGATGTCTTCAGATAATTTTTATGAGAAAAGAGAGAAAAATAGCACGAGCTCCGCACTGCCAGAATCGCCCTCATCAGCACCTGAACGCGCCTTGCGATTATCAGGAAGTGGATTTCCACCCGACCCACCAACACCTCCTCCATTTATACCCGGCATTCCTGGCAAGGGATTGCTTAATATGCCCGACTGGCAGTTTGACTACCTGTTGGCTCTGGCCGGGATCAGCCAGCGGGCAAAACAGTGGTTTCATAATGGATATCTCACCACTTCCAATGCATCCCGACAATTCGTCAGCGACACAGATTTATCTGCGGCTTTAACAGGGATTTCCCAGAAGAAGGCATTCAATAAGTCTTTATTCAGCCAGGTACCGCTGGATGCCTCGGAACTACTTGCTCAACTATCAGGGAAAGGTTTGCCGGGTTTTGGGCAGGTGCATCAGTCAGAAACAGTTATGTTGTATCCCGTATTTATGCTGCCTCAATCTGATTCGAATGACTTTGAAGAAGCGCAGGAGGTTGAATATGCTGGAAAAACTTGCAGCGTATGCCTGCTTAATTTTGAACAATCTGACGACGTGGTGAAAACATCATGTATGCATCTGTTCCATATGGACTGCATGAGACCGCGGCTAACAACAGAAGCTAATGGGCAAATAAATCCTTACTGCCCAATCTGTCGGCATGATCTGAGTGCTCTGAGTCGCTTTCTGATCCGGAAAGAGATCCTGAAAGAGGCCCTGAAAGAAATGCAAGAGGTGACTCACCTTCTGAAGGACATGCTGTTAGGTAGAGGGACCTGGCCTGAAAATGACAGGCATGTCTATGAAAGGTTGATTCGTGCAGGAGGCAGCAATGATCCGGACATTGCTGAGCAGATACAGGCACTTTGGCCATTAGTTAATTTTTACTCTGTGCGGCATCTGGTGTCGCAAGTGCAGGCAGGGAGAGCAACCTGGCCTGAAAATGATGGGCATATCTTTTTAGAATTGAGAATGGCAGAAGGTGTCAATGATCCGGACATTGCTGAGCAGGCGCGGGCACTTTTGCCGTCAGTTAGTTTGTACTCCTTGCATCATCTGATGTCACACATTGAGGCAGGGAGAAAGCCCTGGCCTGACGATGACCGTGTTATCGCTCTAAGATTGAGAACGGCACAAGGTAGCAATGATCCGGCCATTGTTGAGCAGTCACGGGCACTTAAGCCGACAATCTGTTTGCACTTCGTGCAGCATCTGGTGTCACAAATGCAGGCTGGAACAGGGGTCTGGCCTGAAGATGACCATAGTGTTTTCGTAATGCTGAATATTGCGATACTTGGTACTGATGCAACCACTATTGAGGCATGGAGGGTATTAAATCCCGATAGTATACCTACTGCTGGGCGGGCAAGGGCACTTTATCCATTGGCGAAATTGTACTCTGCCAAGCATCTGGTTTCAGAAGTGCAGGCAGGGAGAAGGAGCTGGCCCGGAGATGAAAGTTATGTCCATCTGGGATCGTTGAGAAGCTTGGTAGATAGCGCTGATCCGGCTATTGCTGAGCAGGCACAGGCCATTTATCCATTAGCTAATTTGTACGCTGCGCAGTATCAGGTGGCACAGATACAGGCAAGGAGAGAGAGATGGCCTGATGATGACAGGTATATCCATAAAAGGTTGGGTATTGCAAAAGGTAGCAATGATCCGGCCATAGCTCAGCAGGCCGAGGCACTTGAGCCATTAATTAATTTTTACTCTGTGCGGCATTTTGTGTCACTAGTGCAGGCGGGGAAAAAGTTCTGGCCTGATGAGGACAGTTACATCTATACAAGGTTGAGAAGTGCACAAGGGTGCGATGATCCGGTCATAGCCGAGCAAGCACGGGCGCTTGAGCCAGCCGTTAATTTGTGCTCCGTGCAGGATCTGGTGTCACAAATGCAGATAGGAAGAAGGACCTGCTGGCCTGAAGATGATAATAATGTCTATGTGAGGTTGAGCAATGCAGAAGGTAGTAATGATAGGACCGTTGCCCGGCGGGCACGGGCACTCAGGCCATTAGTAGATCAATATAAGAGCAAGTCGTCAGGTAATTGATTCCAGACTGCTTTTTCATGGATACCTCTTTGCTCCAATGCTTGCTTGGCCTGTTCACTCTCTATTTGCGGGAAAAACAAAGCAATTAACTACAATCTACTTATGCCGCTATTGTTCATGCTTCACAGTAGATAGCCGCTGGCCGTAATAACGATAAAGTACAATGTGGAAATAATATGAACGCAGTGATTCTGGCTGTCGCCGTCATGCTCGCATTGAGTTTGTTGCGCGTGAATGTGGTTCTGGCGCTCTTTATTGGGGCTATGGCCGGGGGACTGATTGGAGGTCTGGATATTGTCCAGACGCTTGAGGCATTTTCAAGAGGCCTGGGCGGTGGTGTGGGCATTGCCATCAGTTACGCTATGCTGGGGGCTTTTGCCATGGCCATTGGTCGCTCCGGCATACCCGAGTGGATGGCCGGGAAGATCATTCGCAAAGTGAAAGGCAGCAACAATTCGCAGAATAATGTAAAGCTAAAATACAGTTTGTTCCTGACGCTTGTGTTGATGGCTTTTTCTTCCCAGAACTTGATACCTATCCATATAGCTTTTATTCCCATACTGATTCCTCCTTTGTTATCGGTATTCAGTGCTATGGCAATTGATCGTCGTCAGGTAGCCTGCCTTATTACCTTTGGACTTACCGCGACCTACATGCTCTTCCCTATAGGGTTTGGCAGTGTGTATCTGAACCAGATTCTTGGTGGCAACCTCCATGAAAATGGGCTGGATATTGAATTGAGCCAGATGCCACTGGCGATGGCGATTCCCGTTTTTGGCATGTTTCTGGGATTACTGATAGCGGTTTTTTTCAGTTATCGAAAGCCGAGAGCCTATCGTGTAGAAGAAACCCTTTTGATCCACGGACAAGATGTTCAGTTAAGCAAGGCTGCCATCATTACCTCTGCCATTGCCATCGTGCTGGTGCTGGTAAGTCAGTTGATGACAGGTTCCATGGTTCTGGGGGCCGCAATGGGTTTTATTACAATGGTCATCGGGCGGGTAGTCTACTGGCGGGAAGCGGATGAGGTATTCAATGAGGGCCTGCGAATGATGGCCGTTTTTGGCTTCATCATGATCTCGGCCGCGGGCTTTGCGGAAGTGCTGCGTTCAACAAAAGATATTCCGGCACTGGTGAGTCAGGTGCAGATTTTTGTGGGAGGCAGTCAGGCCCTTGCGGCCATTCTTATGCTTCTGGTCGGTTTGCTAATCACGATGGGGATTGGCTCTTCGTTCTCAACGGTTCCGATCATTGCCACCCTTTATGTGCCACTGGGTATGGAACTTGGTTTTACGCCACTGGCCATAGCCTGTCTTGTGGGAGCCGCCGGAGCGTTAGGTGATGCAGGCTCTCCGGTTTCGGAATCCACCATTGGTCCCACCGCCGGTTTGAATGTGGATGGTCAGCACGACCACATTCGGGATTCGGTGATTCCTACCTTTCTGCACTTTAACATCCCGATGATCATTTTTGGCTGGATTGCCGCCATGATTCTCTGATTCCGAAAACACAAACAGGGCCAGATGGCCCCGTGCGAATCACTTATGAATCTGTGAATTAAAGATCAAGTTCAGATAGATACTTTTCAACAACCTTGGCAGGGAGTGGGATGTAACCGTCTTTAACAACCACTTCCTGACCTTGCTGAGACAGCACCATCTTCAAAAATTCGCCTTCCAGAGGAGGCAGCTTCTTGTTGGGCTGCTTGTTGACGTATACATACAGGAAACGAGACAGTGGGTAAGAGTTGTTTACAGCGTTAGCTGGCGTTGCTTCAACAAATGGCTGACCGGCTTTCTTGGCCAGGGGTACGGTACGGACGCTGGAAGTCTGGTAGCCAATACCGGAGTAGCCAATGCCGTTTACAGAAGCACTGACAGACTGAACGACAGAAGCAGAACCAGGCTGTTCGTTTACGTTGTTACGGAAGTCACCTTTACACAAGGCTTTTTTCTTGAAGTAACCATAGGTGCCGGATACTGAATTACGGCCGTAAAGCTGGATTGAGCGGTTTTTCCAGGCTCCTTCCAGACCTACACCACCCCAGGTACTGATGTCTTTGTCGCCACCGCACTTGCGGGTAGAGGAAAAAATAGCGTCCACCTGAGCCATGGTCAGACCCTTGATAGGGTTGTCCTTGTTGACAAAAACCGCCAGAGCGTCAATTGCAACTGGAACTGCAGTGGGCTTGTAGCCGTGCTTTTTCTCAAAAGCTTCCAGTTCCTTGTCTTTCATCTTGCGACTCATGGGGCCAATGTTGGAAGTCCCTTCAGTCAGAGCGGGTGGCGCAGTAGAAGAGCCTGCAGCCTGAATCTGTACATTCACATTTGGGTATTCACGCTTGAAATCCTCTGCCCACAGGGTCATCAGGTTGGCCAGAGTATCAGAACCGACACTGGATAGATTGCCTGATACGCCGCTGGCTTTCTTATAAGTTGGGATCTCAGCGTCGATCTGACTGGCAGAGGCAGCCTGCATCCCAGTCACAAGGGCAATTGTTGTTATCAGAGCTTTAAGCTTCATTCGTATTTCTCCTAAAGGGATTTTTTTAGCCTCTCTTACAGCTACAGGCATTTGTCTACTGGCAAAAACTATAAGATGAAAATGTGACAGTTATATGACTGAAAGTGACAGCTGTTTATCCGCAATATTCATAACGTGGTACCACTGTCTTCAATCTTTTGCTGATTGAAGATTGCTGAAGAAATGCCCGGACAGGGTACAACTGCTTTCAAGCTGTCGTTATAATTCCGGACAACAATCATGGGACATGTTCCTGAAGAACGGATCTTCTACCAACAGAATGGCAGAAATTTTCTCAACAAGAATAATAATAAATTGATGTAACAGGCAGGATAAAAATGACCACCGGCTGGAAAATGATAAGAACAGCAGTCGCCGGTATTGATGGATTAACAGAGAGATTTGGACGTCTTCTGAGCGGGTTTAACCTGTTACTGGTCGTCAGTGTCTGTCTCGTCGTTGTTCTTCGCTACTGGTTCAACTCCGGTTCCATTGCCCTTCAGGAACTGGCGATGTATTTCCACGCACTTATTTTTCTCGGTGCCAGCAGCTATACGCTGAAGCAGGGCGGTCATGTTCGGGTAGACGTTTTCTACAACCGTATGAGCGCCAGACAACGGGGATGGGTGAACGGCCTGGGAACCCTGTTTCTGTTGTTCCCGGTCTGCCTGTTTATTGGTTTGATGAGTTTTGACTATGTTTCCCGTTCCTGGAGGATCATGGAAACATCATCGGACCCGGGCGGCTTACCGCTGGTGTATCTTTTGAAAAGCCTGATTCTGGTGTTTGTTGTCACCCTGCTGTTGCAGGGCATGGCAGAGTTATTGCGGTCCGTGCTTATTCTCGCAGGGAAGGAGTCCCCGGAAGATGGCTGAGTACATTCCAATACTGATGTTTGCAGCCGTCTGCATGGTGTTACTGGTGGGCTATCCGGTAGCCTTTTCACTGGCGGGTACTGCCCTGGCTTTTGCCGGGGTTGGCGTTCTGACCGGATTGTTTGACCCGTCTTTTCTCAATGCCCTGCCCAGTCGCCTGTTTGGCATAATGACCAATCAGACTCTGATGGCTGTGCCTCTGTTTGTATTCATGGGCTGCATGCTGGAAAAGTCCAGAGTGGCTGAAGGGCTGTTGGAAAGTATGGCTCGCCTTTTTGGACGAATGAGAGGTGGTCTGGGGCTATCCGTCACCCTGGTCGGGATGCTGCTGGCTGCCAGTACCGGTATTGTCGGAGCAACGGTTGTGACCATGGGCTTACTGTCTTTGCCCACCATGCTGAAGCGGGGTTACTCCGCGTCTCTGGCCACAGGAACCATCTGTGCCACCGGCAGTCTCGGTCAGATTATCCCTCCGTCCATTGCTCTGGTTTTATTGGGCGATGTTTTATCCACAGCCTACCAGCAGGCCCAGCTGAAGATGGGAATCTTCTCTCCCGAAACCGTTTCGGTGGGTGATCTGTTTGTCGGGGCTATTATCCCCGGCCTGATTCTGGTGGCTGCCTATGCTCTCTATCTGCTGATCGTAGCCTGGAGCAATCCGGCAGCGGCGCCTGGTCTGTCTGATGAAGATATCGGGGCTTATGATGAGGGGGATAATACTTATCTGCTCATGAATCTGTTGCCCCCACTGCTCTTGATTGGCTTAGTGCTGGGATCGATTCTGGCAGGAGCCGCGACACCAACAGAAGCAGCGGGTGTGGGTGCAATCGGTGCTTTTTTGCTAGCTGTAATGAAACGACAGTTAACGTTTCAGACGTTATCCAAAACACTGTCTAATACGACAAAAGTGACCTGCATGGTGTTTTTAATCCTGATCGGTGCTTCTGTCTTTTCTCTGGTGTTTAGGGGCTTTGGCGGCGAAGAGCTGATTCATGAGTTATTCACCCATATGCCAGGAGGGAAATTGACAGCGGTTCTGGTGGTCATGCTGGTGATGTTCCTGCTCGGATTTATCCTGGACTTTATTGAAATAACGTTTGTTATCGTGCCTCTGGTCGGACCGGTTCTGCTGGCCATGGGACTCGATCCTGTCTGGCTGGGCATCATGATGGCTATCAACTTGCAGACCTCATTTCTGACACCGCCATTTGGCTTTGCGCTGTTTTATCTCAGGGGGGTGGCTCCCACAGAAGTGACAACGTCTGATATTTATAAAGGTGTCGTGCCTTTTGTGATGATCCAGCTGATATTGCTGTGTGCACTGGCAGTCTGGCCGGAAATAGCTACATGGCTTCCGGAAAAGTTTTACGGTTAAGAAGATCCTGAGCGCAAGAAACAACCTGACACTCTTTTTAAGCTATAAGGATTTTCAGAGTCAGTTGCGCCAAAAAATAAAAACATTAAATACAAGAGAGTAATATGGAACTGGATAATGATCTTGCTCCCGGACCTCAGGGAGAACTAACACTGAAAGTGCTGGCGGACTACCAGTCCGTCAATACGACAGGCGATGTCTTTGGTGGCTGGGTCGCCATGCAGATCGATCAGGCCGGTTCGATTATGGCCAGAAAGATTGCTACAGGACGTGTTGTCACTGTGAGCATCGGAAGTATGAGTTTTATGCGCTCAGTGAAAATGGGCGATATTCTTGCACTGTTCACAAGGGTGACAGAGGTCGGCAAAACGTCGATTCGGATAGTGGTAGAAGCCTGGGTTGAAGACAAAAACGGTCGTACCAAGTTGACTGAAGCCAGTATGGTTTTTGTAGCCATAGATTCAGAAGGTAGAACGAGTCGGATCCACAGTGACGGAAGCCCTTAGGAATCAAGGCAGTTTCAGCATCTGGTCCACAGAGCCAGCTTTTCTGATAAGCCGGCAAGTGTGATCGGTTTGTCCAGAAAATCATCCATACCGGCAGACTTGCAAGCGATCTTATCCGATTCCGAGGTACTCGCTGTGAAGGCAATAATGGGTATACCGGCGTAACTTTGGCCGGAGGCTCTGATTTTTTCACTGGCTTCCAGACCATCCATGATGGGCATCATGCAATCCATAAGAATCAGGTCGAAGGCCTCTGAAGTCTCAAGCATGTCTAGCGCTTCCTGACCATTGCGGGCCATTTTGCAGGTACAGCCTAACTTTTCCAGCAGCTTTTTGGCCACCATCTGGTTCACTTGACTATCTTCCACCACCAGAATGTGGAGGCTGTGGGTTTCCATCGCTGACACCGGCCTTCCTTTGCCTGTGGCCTGATTTCTATACCATCAATATCTGAAAAAATACTGAGTTCTTTAGATACAGGATGTTGCCAGACTAAACCGCTCAGAAATAGCCAATTCCAGCTGGTCTCCCTGTTTCAGAGGACCGACACCGGCCGGAGTGCCTGTGAGGACAATATCACCGGGTTCCAGTGTGAAATGGCGGCTTATGTAGCTGATCAGTCCCGGAATGGAGGTCAGCATATGGGCTGAAGTGTCTTCCTGACGTGTCTGACCATTGACTTTAAGGCTGAAGCGAATGTCATCAAAATTGGGCAGGTGCTCTCTGGCAACAAACCCCGAAACAGGGCAACTGCCATCAAACGCTTTGGCCACTTCCCAGGGCAGCCCTTTTTCTTTCAGCCGGAACTGGACATCCCGGAGTGTCAGATCCAGTGCCAGTCCCATCGCCTTGATGGCATTTATGCTCTCACTCTCGCTGGCATTGTGGAGTCGGGTATCCATCAGAATCGCTATTTCTGTTTCGTAATGAACTTCTCCGCGATCAATGGGAATAGCAAAGGGCATTTCCAGAGATGTCAGTGATGTTGAAGGTTTGATAAACAACACCGGGTCATCGGGCAGTGGATTATTCAACTCCCGAATGTGCTCGGCATAATTTCGACCAACACAGACCACTTTGCCGGTCGGCAAGTCAATGCGGTCGCCACTTAGCCAATGGTGCCTGTACTTCATAAGGCTTCCTTGTTGCTTGTTTGTTCTTGTATTTTTCTTTTGCTCATGATCTGGCACATCGCTAGTATTTATCAGCCGGGTTCGACTGCTGAAGCTATCATTCACAGTACAAAGATTCTGTTTTCCAGATTAACCTGATCACAGGAGCGCGTCATGTCTGAAGAACTCCACCTAAATATCCAGAATCTGCATGACCTGCTTGAAGGACAGCCAGTGGATGATTGTACTGCAGGGGCGCTCAAGCAAATTACCGATGAGCTACAGCTGGCTCTGGCTCAGGCGGAAGGTGACATTCCCCTGCAGGATTACAATGAACAGCTTGAACAGGAAGCGATCAAGTTTTCCGAAGAACATCCTGCATTGTCTCAGGCTATCAGGCAGATTCTGACTACGCTATCAAGCATAGGTGTCTGAAACAAAAAATTCATCATAACTGCTCTGCACCTGAGGTTTAAACCCTGAAGTTGTGATTGGGCAACGAGCGTAGCATTTATACACCCAAGGTAAGGGTTTTTCTCTTTTTTATGCTATTATCCCCACCCCGGTCGGTTATAAAACCAGATGACTCCGGTTGTATTCAGCCATAGACCGTGCTTCACACTCTTTTGGCTGGAGTACTTTTCATGGTAGATAAAAAGATATCCGAGCTATTGTTATGCCCTCTATTTCCCTGGACAAGAGTAAGATTCGATTCCTTCTTCTGGAAGGGGTTCATCAGTCTGCTGTGGAAGTGCTTGAAGCTTCCGGCTATACCAATATTGATTATGTATCCAAGTCCCTGCCGGAAGAAGAGCTGAAGCGCCGGATTTCCGAAGTACACTTTGTAGGCATTCGATCCCGAACCCAGCTGACAGAAGACGTCTTTGCTGCAGCCCGGAAGCTGATTGCTGTGGGTTGTTTCTGTATCGGTACCAATCAGGTGGAGCTGGATGCTGCTACCTCCCGGGGAATTCCGGTCTTTAATGCCCCTTATTCCAATACGCGCTCTGTCGCTGAGCTGGTTCTGGCTGAAGCCATTCTTCTTTTGCGAGGTGTACCTGAAAAGAATGCCGTTGCTCACCGGGGTGGCTGGCAGAAGAGTGCCGTCAATTCCTATGAGATTCGCGGCAAAAAGCTGGGTATTATTGGTTATGGCAGTATCGGAAGCCAGCTGAGTGTTTTGGCTGAATCCATGGGCATGGACGTTTATTATTACGATGTGGTAACCAAACTGTCCATCGGTAATGCCAGTCAGGTCGGCAGTCTGAATGATCTGCTGGCCATGTCTGATGTTGTCAGCCTGCACGTTCCTGAAACACCCGCCACTCAATGGATGTTTGGTGAAGTGCAGTTTGCGGCCATGAAAGAAGGTAGCGTTCTGATCAATGCTTCTCGTGGAACCGTTGTCGACATTCAGTCTCTGGCCTCAGCGATTGAAACAGGCAAGTTGCTGGGTGCTGCGATTGATGTTTTCCCGGAAGAGCCACGCTCTAACAATGACGAGTTTGTCAGCCCTCTGCGTGGACTGGATAATGTGATTTTGACGCCTCACGTGGGTGGCAGTACTCAGGAAGCGCAGGAAAATATCGGTCGTGAAGTTTCCGAGAAGTTTATTATGTACAGCGACAATGGTACAACCTTGTCGTCTGTGAACTTCCCCGAAGTGTCATTGCCTGGACATCCCGACAAGCATCGCATCCTGCACATTCACGAGAACATTCCCGGAGTGCTGGTAGCCATCAACAAGGTCTTCTCCCAGAACAACATCAACATCAGCGGTCAGTTCCTGCAAACCAATGAATCCGTCGGTTATGTGGTCATTGACGTAGATGCCGATCACAGTGAGATTGCACTGGAGAAGCTGAAAGAAATCGACGGTACCATTCGTTGCCGGGTTCTATACTGAGTCAGGCGCTCAAGCTCCAGTCAGAGATCTGACAGGAGCGATGGGGGGATCAGTCTCCGACCAGCACAGAGTCCAGAGCCAACACGATCATTTCGTCCAGGGAGGTCTGCCTGTCTTCAGGAGACAAGGCCTCGCCCTTACGAATATGATCACTGACAGTGCAGATTGCCAGACCTTTGGCACCAAACTCCGCACATACGCCATAAAGGCCTGCTGCTTCCATTTCAACGCCCAGGATGCCATGCTTTTCCATGGTGTCGAACATCTGAATATCCGGACTGTAAAAAAGATCCGAAGTGTAGATATTACCAACTTTTACCGGCATCCTTTTGTCACGGGCACTCTTGACGGCATTCTCCAGCAGACCAAAATCTGCAATAGCTGCGAAGTCGTGGTTATTAAATCGGATACGGTTCACTTTCGAGTCAGTGCTCGCCCCCATACCAATCACTATATCGCGCAGCTTCACATCGGAAGAGATTGCACCACAGGAACCAATGCGAATCAGCTTGTTCACACCGTATTCAGTGATCAGTTCCTTGTAGTAAATGGAGGCTGAAGGAATGCCCATCCCTGAACCCATTACTGATACACGACGATTCTTATATGTTCCGGTGTAACCAAACATATTACGAACATCGTTTACCCGTTCAGCGCCTTCCAGAAAGTTCTCGGCAATGTACCTGGCACGGAGTGGATCACCTGGCATCAGGCAGACATCGGCAAAAGCACCGGGTTTGGCATGAATATGAGGGGTCATTTTTTCCTCTCTAAAGCTTATCAAAAAGCGGGCCGTGCAGAGCACGCGTGTAAATAGTCAGCCCAGCTTATGACAAAAAACTGGTCCCATAGTCCATGGGCTCCAGATCAAAGAAACTGGCCAGACTCTGGCCGATATCTGCGAAGGTTTCCCGCCCACCCAGTGAAACCGGCGGCACCTTTTTGCCAAAGACCAGCACGGGTATATGTTCACGGGTATGGTCTGTACCGTGCCAGGTAGGATCGCAGCCATGATCAGCACTGATGATCAGCACATCGTCTTCCTGCATGGCGTTGAGCAGTCTCGGCATCATGGCGTCCAGTTCTTCCAGAGCACGGGCATAACCAGCCACATCACGACGATGGCCAAAGGATGAATCAAAATCAACAAAGTTGGTAAAGATCAGGGAACGATCTCCGGCCGACTCCAGAGCTTGCATGGTGGTTTCAAACAAAGCCGGAATGCCGGTCGCCTTGAACTTTTTGGTAATACCCTGATGAGCAAAAATATCAGCGATTTTTCCGACACTGAGCACTTCGCCACCACTGGCCACCAGCTTATCCAGCAGGGTGGGAGCAGGTGGTAAAACAGAGTAATCCCGTCGATTCCCTGTTCGCTGGAAGTCTCCGGCGTCATCACCCACGAAAGGACGGGCTATGACACGGCCAATATTATAGGGGTCAAGCAGCTCACGAGCGATTTCACAAACTTCATACAGTCTTTCCAGACCAAAAGTCTCTTCATGGCAGGCAATCTGAAAAACGCTGTCAGTCGATGTGTAAACAATGGGCTTGCCAGTGCGCATGTGCTCTTCGCCCTGGTGTTCCAGAATGGTTGTCCCTGAAGCATGGCAATTACCTATAACACCGGGTATTCCGGATTTTTCGACCAGTTGATCCAGCAGTTCCTGTGGAAAACTGTTCTCCTTATCCTTGAAGTAGCCCCAGTCGAACAATACAGGAGCACCCATCATTTCCCAGTGACCGCTGGGGGTGTCCTTACCACTGGAAATTTCTCTGGCGTAACCGTGGGCACCGATCAGCTTTACATCGGTGTTCATGCCGGCAGGAAAGGCCCCTGAGGAATCTTTAGCCGCGTGCAACAAACCAAGACTGGCAAATATTGGCAATTCAAGTACACCCCGTCGACCAATGTCTGCCTCGCCTTGTGAACAGGCCTTGGCGATGTGGCCAATCGTGTTTGAGCCTGCATCACCAAACTGATCGGCATCAGCGCTGGCGCCAACTCCGAACGAGTCCATCACCAGGACAATTGCTCGTTTCATGTGAGATACCCTACCAACTCCTTGCGAGTCCCTTAATTATTACTCAGAAAGATACAGAGCAGCACAGTGATTAATACCTAATCCAGAGAGAGTCAGGAAAGTAACTGAGCTGAATGCACTTTCACACGCTCACCCTATGCTCAACTGAGGAAGGCGCTTAAAATTGCGCACTTGTGCAATCCGGGGACTACCTTATCAGGGCATTCATAAACCAAAGAGGGCTGATGTTGATGAGTTACTCCATTTCTCGATTACCCGAAACGGTGAGACAATCGATATTCATCCATCGTGACAAAGCTATTCAGTGGGTTGCTGCTTCCCTCGGCCTCATCATAATGGCTTACCCCTGTTCAAAACTGCGGGCAGAAAATCTTCTGCCAACGCCAGAGGAGGAGATATTTGTTGAAGATAAAAGAACTAAGCAGTCTAACTTACTGGACGAGTATATTAACCATTATGATTATATAGGGGAAGACTCTCGATATTTTCTCAATTCGGTTGCAAGCCATCTTATATTTGCCATGAACCATGAAAATGAGCAAGGCGAAAAAAAGGAGCATTCAGAGGCATCGGAAGGTGCTGGAGCACAACTACCGCAGTCTTTAATGACAATTCCACTCCCGCCCATGACCCACGCAGAAGTCATTGCAACTATCCGGGAGTTAAATACAGGCATTGATCAAGAAACCTTAAACATTATGTTGAACTTCATCCCTGTAACCCCGCCCAATGAGAGCCTGACAATTGAAAGCATGCTTCGGAAATTGATACAAACTCACCGCATTTTGGACGATGATAGCCAGAAAATGATGGAAGTCGTACTACCTTCTATCCAGGGTACCCAATCTCCTGTCGATTTGACCAAACCAGAACAACGGCAAAGCCTTGCGATGTTGTTGTTGGCTTACTATACAGCCATCAATTCAAATGGAGTATCCCCTGAAACAGCTTATGACTTTTTTAACTCATTCCTGCTGCACGCCTCTGGCTTGTCTGGTATCGAGAGACTCCATGCTCAAAAAGGTGACCTTTTAGGTACAGATAAACCAATAGAAGATTACGAAATTTTAAAAGCGAATGTTAAAAAATCTGCTTCAGTTTTCGTTGGCCTCAGGTTGCTGGATGAAATGCGCATTAGGTTTTTGGAACAAATGGACGTTCGCTTAAAAGCTTCAGATTCCGAGACATCATTCGACGATTCAGTGCTAAAAAAAGCTTCCGGTCTACTCAACAATGGCCTTAATAAGAACGGAATACCGTTTTATCAGCGTAATATAAGATCCTATGAACGTATGCTAACGCTGATAGAAGAACATGGTGAAGGAAACCCGGAATTAATTGCTTCGAATAGTCAGTTCATGACTTTCATTCATGTCATAAGCATGATGCTTGATCCTTTCGATATACAATCCGCAAATGAAAATATTAACAATATGTCGAGCTATTTTAGCGCATCATATTGGAATCAAACCTTTATTGACTCTGAGGGCAAAGAACAGAAATTATTTGAAATATTTAAAAAGATATTAACTGCCGCAAAAGACAAGCCGGGAAATAGAAGTCCTGAATTATTTCAAGAATTACTTACAGCCATAAGAAAATACATAGCGCAAAGATTACATAAAATTTTCATTGCCTCAAATGATTACCAAGTCATAATGTTAACCTTAAGCTCTGGACTTACGGATCTGCTGGAGCAATCAGAAGCTATATTTGCAATGCTCCCAACGACTGACAACGATGCCGACGGGCAGGCTGATGAAGCCAAACACGACGAGGCTGCCGAGGGATCAGAAGAAAGAAAGCTTAGCAGTGAAGAGAAGAACAAATACCTGAAAGAACAAACAGAATCCTTAGAGGATTTCATCTATTGGTGCAGGTATTACTATGATTTTGCCATAAGATCTCCTTATAACTCTGACAGCAGTGAGTCCTGCGGTAGTGAATCTGACAGAGGTAATCTTGACGGAGTTCAATATTAATTTTTTTCCTGTTCTGTCAGGCCGAATACCAATAGTATGCTTCCCGGCAGGCTACTGACTCCGTGGCGGTAGCTTCGGCCGATCCATTCGTGACCCCTAACTTCAGTGGCAATAGCCGGATGCTCTGCAGCGTCCTGCATTGTTCGATTAAAGCCTGCATTCTGTCTGCCTCGTCCTGTCCAAAAGCTTTGAACCACGATTGAAGGGAACGAAGCTCTGAGCTCTTGGTAATGCCTTAGAAAACGGAGCTGGCTGCGCGATCAGGCTGGGACCGGCTTTCGCTTAAAATTGAGCACTGCTGCAATACATGGACTACTTTGTCAGGACATTTGTAAACTGATGAGAGCAGATGTGGATGAATAACTTCTTATCTCGCTTGCCTGAAACACCAAAACGATCAATGTTTTGCCATCTTGGCAAGCCTAATCAGTCGCTTGCTGCTTCCCTCGGCCTCATCATGATGGTTTGCCCCTGTTCAGAACTACTGGCAAAAAATGGTTTATCAACGCCAGTGGAGGAGAGGCTTGTTTTAGAAAAAACAACAAAAGAGTCCAGCTTTCTGGACGATTTGATTAATCACAATACCTACGTAGGGAATATCCCTACTATAGCTCTCAACACGAATGCGACCAACCTTGTCTTTGCTATGAACCATGAAAACGAACAAGGACAAAGAACGGATGAGCATTCAGAAGAATCGGAAGGCGCTGGAGCACAAATACCACGGCCTTTATCGACAATTCCGCTCCCGCCCATGACCCACGCAGAAGTGAGTGACATTATCCGGGAATTGAATACAGGCATTGATCAAGAAACCTTAGACACTCTGTTGAACTTCGTTCCGGTCACCCCCCCCCGATGAGAGCCTGACAATTGATGGCATGCTTGTGAAATTGATGCAAACTCTTCGCATTCCGGTTGATTGTCACATGATAACAATGCATTTAGTCCTATCGTCCATTGAGGGTACCACAACGCCAGTCGATATGGGCCAACCAAACCAAAAACAGAGCCTTGCACTCTTGATGTTGGCTTACTATACGGCCATCAATTCAGAGAAGCTACCCCATAAAATGGCTTATGAATTTTTTCTATCATTCCTACTGCACGCCTGTGACTTGTCTGGTATCGAAAAACTCCATACTATAAAAGGTGACCTTTTAGGCACAGACAAACCCACAGAAGATCAAGACGTTTTAAAAGAAAATGTTAGAAAATCAGCAATAATCTTCGCTGGACTAAGAAAGCAGGAAGAAATGCGCGTTTATTTTTTTTTGAAACAAATCAAAAATACTTCAGAAGCTGAAGAATCCGAGACAAAAGTCCAGAATCCAGTGTTAGAAAAAGTATCCAATCTACTCAACCGTGGTGTTAATAAGATCGGACTACCACTTTATGAGCGTAATATAAAATCAGCTAAACGAATGCTAAAGGTGTTAGAATTAACAGGATTTGGTAAAAAAAAATCACAATTGGTTGCCTCTAATAACCTGTTCATTAATTTAATTGATGCCATAAGCATGACTCTTGATCCTTACGTTATACAGTTTGCAAAAACACTCATTGACAATATGTCGAGTTATTTTACTGCATCTAATTGGGATCAAACCATTACTGATTCTGAAGGCAAAGAACAAAAATTATTTCAAGTATTCCAAAAGTTAATAACCGACGCAAAAGAAAACCCGGGGAATGAAAATCCTGAATTATTTCAACAATTACTTCTGGCTCTGGAAAAATACATAGAGCAACAATTACAAAAAACGTTTACTGAAAAAAATGATTACGAGTTCATAATGGTAACCCTCGGCACAGGATTTCAGGCCCTCTTAGAACAATCAAGGAAAGTTCTGTTAATGCTTGACCGAAGTATTGACGCCAGTGCCAATGAGCAGGCTGATGGAGCTAAACATGGCGAGGCAGCACGGGGAGAGCTCAGCGAAGAAGAGAAGAAGAGAAAACACCTGGGACAACGGATAAATTACTTGCAAGATTTCGTGGATTGGTTTGGGTCTCACTATGGTTTTGCCGTGAACTCTCATTATGACACTGACAGCAGTGACTCTGACAGCAGCGACTCTGA
>NZ_JAHHPR010000622.1:0-9725 GCF_024606255.1 Endozoicomonas sp. SESOKO3 | reverse complement strand
CGGTAATCCAACAGGTCGATAAACAGCAATTTTAATCTGGCTTCCAGTTTTTGTTCGGGAACCTTCCACTCTCTGCCCAACCCTTCAGCCCTGGATCCCATTGTGGCCAGCTCACTGACCGTTTGCTGCATCAACGAACTAAAAGCTTGCCAGCTGTAATCCCGGATGGCCGACTTGAGTTGTGTGGCATCCAAATCAGAGATGACCGTCATTAAAAAATCGCCGGTACCCAGCCTCAGTAATCCTTCAAGTTGAGTAATGGGTGTGTTTGCAGTCCCGATCTTACCCCTATAAAATTTGTCGGTTGAACTGTCTAATGCCTGCTTGTACAAATGAATGGTAAGCATGGATTTCAGTAAGTCAGAATTCAGATTCAGTGTTTCTGAAATGAGAGAGGCTTTATACTGGCTCAACTGAAAAACGTCCCTTAATATGTCACTTTTTCTCGGAGCTATAAGACAGGGAATATAAGATGTTATATCCCAAAGCATGCTAAGTTCGACGCCAATGTTAACCTGAACATGAGGAGGTAACGACCCGACCCCTATCGCCTCAGGCAGCAATGAAACTTTAGTGTTTTTAAAATCATTAAAGCTGGTTAAACGGAAATCTTTTAATTGATCATTGGGGTCATTGCCAAGTAGCTCGTCATTATAAGCCTGAACTAAATCGCTAACGGTAGAACCACCCTCAGGTATTTTTGCTAAAGCAGAGGCCATCGTATTGGTCGCACGAAATAACGCCGAGGATTCACTGAGATAAACCGAGAGAGCTAAGGGGCCGGTAATGACTTCAATGATAGAGCGAAGTTTATTTGAATCAGTAGACACGAGCATATTAGTATAAATTCGGCTAATACGCTCACCAGGAGGAAATTTAGTATACGCCAGTTCTACTCTCGATTCAGCATCGACATCTGTGACATCATACTCTATTTCAAGACCGATCCGTCCTTTATGAGTGTCTACAGGGATATCCGAAGTTTCTATATTTTTTTGTAGTTCCTCAACACCAAATTCATGCAGAATTCTTTTTCGAATGCTTTGTGAATCGCTGCTGACCCCTTTCAACAGATTGGATGCAACCACATAACGAACTATCAGGTTTGATAAAGTGTGATGTTGTTCAACCAGCATTTTGCCTTCGGTGACATACTGGCCCGGATCCATTTTCAGGACACAACCGGCATTATTGATCAGAACCGGTTCCGGCGTTTCTGTAGCGGCTGAACCGGGAGGAATAATGACCAGTAATAGCCGGACAGAGTCGGGTATTTTGATCTGATCGAAGCCTGTACCGGCAGAACCATCAATAACACCCTGATTCACCAGAGTCTGGAGGTTGCCAAAGACCTGGCTCCGTTTTTTCGCCAGGGTGTTGGAAAAACCCCTGAAATCAGAGGTAGTTCTGAGCCATCGAAGGGTTTTGATAATCTTATTTTGTACTGAAAACAAGTAATCTGAAGGAGCATTCTTTTCCAGAGCATGTTTGATCAACCGGGCAGGGAACAAGATCGCGATCTTTGACTGTGAGCCCTGACCGCCATAGGAAACCGGTGTCACTTCAATGATAATTCCGGGACTGTTCTCCTTTATTCCTTTGCTATAGACGTCCATGTAATGAGAAGGGATTGTGCCCGTGTACGGAGTTTTGTCTGGCGGGTTTTCCATATTACCCAGATCTAATAATAATCTGCCCCTGTTTTTGGCGGGTAAACGAGAGTTGGTTAGTCGTTTTTTCAATGTCCGGTAATCCGATGCCTTCAACTGCAGCGCAGACAGCAGTTCCGAATCCCGCATCTGTTTCCAGAAATCTGTGTGTACCTGAACCAGAGCCTCTACAAAAGTATCAACAAAGGTCATCGGCTCTACTGCAAGGTGGCGAAAAACGTTTCTGACCGAACGGGCGAGATTCTTTTCCCGAAACAATACCTCCAGTGCATGCTGGAAATCATCTACATCGCCCCGGGCAAACTGAAGATCGCGATCATCACTGTCAAGGATCAGTGTCTGGTAAAGCTGATCTCTTGTTTCCGGTAACTGCCGCAGTGTCAGACTCTTGTCAAAACTGTATTCACCATCAGGATCATCACGGTAATCCGTTTGCCATATCTCCATGGCCCTGACGATATCGCGTGGGGCTGCATAATCTGACCGCAGTTGCAGGAACAGCGCCATCCCGTAGGATTGGGCTATCACCCGGGCCAGGCGGGTATCAGACGAATCTGGTCGTACATCTGACAGTCCAACCTGGATGATGACAGGCCTCTCTAATTCCCATTGCAAGACATTCACCTGACTGTCCGCGATCAAACGGTTGTGCTCCAGCCGAAGATCAAGAACCGGACTTTTTTTCTTAATACCAGTCTCTATCTCCCATTTGCGCCAGGCCATAAGGCTATCGATGAGTTCATTAGGTCTGTCGAAATAACGAATCACAGCCTCAAGCTTTTCAGGCATTCCGCCCAGTTGCACCAGCTCACGCAACTGAGAGCGATAGGCACGATCCTCAATGGTTGAGAAAAAAAATGGCGAACGAGCGCCCAGGGTGATTCGCGAGCGAGAATGGATATCCTGTCCGAAGGGCAGCAAAGGGTCCAGGGAAACCCGGCGTTCAGAGCTTTCCGGAGGCGGGAGCACGACGACCATGGTATTGCTATCGGGGAGCCGGGAGGATAATTCTGCGATCAGGAGCTTCTCCTGCATATCGGGTGTGCGACCGCTCTCCAGGGCCATCACTGCGCGGCTCACCAGGCGAAACAACAGTTTTCGCATCAGGCTTGGAGCAATCTCATACTGCGTGTCGACGCTATTAATTTCAGTGGCCAGTGTGACCAGATCAACCTGCGTCAGTCGGTTAATTTTTTCAATGAGCCACTGTTCTGGCAGGTAGTACTTTGAGTGGTGGGAATAGGCTGACTGAATGGTATTAATCAGCGTCCGGGCCGTATCCTCCGTCAGCGGACCTGAGGACTGAAGCATAAACAGGATATTGCGCAGATTATCCGGAAAAGCTGCGCTATTAGTCTCTGGCACGTCCACCAGAACATAAGTTGCGCCCGAAGGATCGGTGACAACAGGCAGGTATTGGTTGTTGTCTCCAGCAAAAGCCTCGCTATTAGCCAGGGACATGGGATCAGTAAAGCTGACAGTGTTATAGGGGGGATGCTTCAGCCTTTTGTCAATCCCGAGCGAAAGGCTTTTTTGAAACGACTTTCTCTGTTCATTCCTTTTCAAGGTGTTCAGTTTCGGTGCTTTTTGATCTGCTTTGTCCCCCAGAAAGTGACCCAATAACTCGTTCAGGGACTTGATATACCGCTGACCCAGGTTGGAAAAGTCATTTCGTTTATGGGCATAGAGCGCAGAAAGGTCATCTTTTCCTAATACAGAAACCATCAGGTCAGGGCTGGAAACCCTGAACGGGTTTATATCATTGCCACCGGGTGCCACAATCTCCTGCAAAGACCCTAGCAGCTGGCGAGTAAACAGCGCTGTTATCCCATCAGATGGTGGTTTTGTGACTTGCCAGGCCAGATCATACCCCGCCTGCTGAGCCCGGAAAAAATTCTCTTGCGCAAAGCGATTGCCGTAGGCCAGCAGGCCAACCCCCGAAAATGGGTCCCCGATTGACTCTGCACGGACAAAGGCGCTCATATGAAGCGCTCTTGGTGCCCCGGCCTGTGCAGAAGGCAGTTCGGCATTGGCCACCGGCAACGGCATCAACCGGTAAGGAGAAAAGTCATCACTGGTGAGTTGTTGCAACCGACGGTTGTATTGCTCAATCAGTTCGGAGAGTGGCTGTCTGCCACCGTTTTCGATAAACGTACTCACCAGTAAACGTCTGGCCTGTTCGAAAGAACGGTCATCGTCGGGACCCAAGCGCACATAATCCCTGCCGCGGGGTAAAGCGGGCAAGTCCCGGAGTTTTGTCACCAGCCCTTCTTCAACAGGGACCTGACGGGCCATCAACTGCCCCCGTTCGTCCTTTTCAAGCACCAGCTTGACGCGAGGGTCTGACTGTGACCACAGGACATTGCCGTTGGCGGGCAGGGTGCCCGTCCATTTGCGCCCCAATACATCCACCGCCACCAGTGCATTACGGATCGTGATGCGTTTTGTCCGGATTTCAGCGAACAGTTTTCTGGCGAAATCTTCTACGGGGTAATGCTCTCCGCTGGCATCAGCGCCACAACCCACGACACTGACAGTGTGGACAAAGCGGCCGGCGGTGACGTGCTTGAGCACCTCGGCCAGTTGACCGACGGTCTTTCCGCCCAGGAGAAACGAGTTGGAACCGGCCTCTTCTCCCTGAACTTTACTGCCGTGACCCACAACAATAATACGGGTGTCGTCTTTAAGAAAATCAGCTTGCAATGCCTCCAGTTTAATGTCGAGACTTGTCTCCGTATCAATCAGGGTTCCATCAGGCTTTAGTCGTATAAGTCGGCTAAAATCGGGCTGGTATTTTTTCTTCAGATATAGGCTGGCTTTGGCTTCATTCTCGCTGTTACCCAGCTGGATAATAATCTGGTTTTTATAACGGCTGTCATGCTCAGCGGTCAGGGCATAACGCACGGTTTTATCAGCTTCAGGCACCCAGCTTCTGGTGCTTTCATCAGTATCTTCACTGACTAAATCAATCTTTGCTAATGGATTAACCTGCATGAAAAATTGTCTTAATTCACGATGACGCAAATCCTTTCTTGCAAAAAAATCAGACAAATAACGACCGGAGACTGTAAGAAACGGCTGCACTCCGGATATAAAAACCGTCGATCTGGATTGATTCAGTATTCCATCTTGCCGATAATTTAAAACGGCGTAGGTGACTTCTCGATAATCGTCGAATTCATTGGCGATTGATTCTGCCATTTTATGTATATCAGTATCAGATTTTTTCAATGAGCTATCATTGTTGAAACGTTCAATTAATTGATGTCGTCGTATAATATATTGCTTAACTGCCTTGAGAGCTTCAGTATCTTGTGGTGCGATAATAAGATTGTTGTTGCAATGGGTTGATCCCAAATAGGTTAAATAAAATTCCACTGAACCAGGAATAACTCTGAGCGATTCTGGAAAAACGAAAAGCGGCTTGTCGTTGTGATTAGCGATGGCTTCTTTAATAGCCTTAATAAAAACAGGGTGCTCTTCTTTTATTTCGTTAAATATTTTCTCTATTTCTGGATCAGGTGTTCTGTTAGAAAACAGTTGTTCCGGCCCTGGCTCAGCAAAATACTCCATAATCATATGGTTAATTAACTGGTCCGGTTTGACTTTAAATGAAGTTTCTTGCGGAATGTTAATGTGTTTAAACAATTCGTCATTATGAGAAGGCAATGTATCGACATCCAGGTAGACACCCCCCTCATTTTTAATCAGCAGTTCTATCCTTACCAAATCAGAGGCTGCGGCTAAAATCCCCCTCAGCCCAAGTTCTTTCACGTACCACTGTTTCGGGCTGGCTTCATCGTCTGGCTGCCAGAGTGTATTGATATCTGCCAGCCTGAATTTTTCGGATTCAGGGTTGCCCTGAAGCCTGGCTATCTCATTGGTGAACTCCGTGAATTGCTTCAGGCTTTCTTCCTGTATTGTCTCTAATTCGCTTTGATCCACAGCCAAATGCTTGACTAAAAATGCCTTTGCCATGTCGTCGAAGGTTTTGCCCTCAGCGATGCCTTTTTTTATGGTGCTATAGGCCAGATCCTGCAGCTGATTAACACGTTCCACAAATTCATCACTGGCATTTTCTGCTGTCAGGAATGATTCGGGTATTTTTTCAGCGGCAACAGCCTTATGTATTTCCCGGGCAAGCACGGGTGCCAGAAACGACTGCGGGTCGTACCAAAGCGTTAATGGCCAGGAATTCGTCTTAGCCCAGACCTTGAGATAGTCCTTAACACCTTCGTTGAGACGACCAATCCAGATAAAGTGAAGATTTTTGGGTACTTCGGCCAGTGCATCCAGCAGGTACTGGTTTATGGTCGCGGCAAGGTGGGAGACGGCAGCGCCCCCGGCAAGAATTTTGGGCAGGTTTTCCTGCATCCGATAGACAAGGCCGTATTTTTTAAGGGCGGACCCCTCCTGGCGAAGTCGATCAAATTCTGCGATTTTTTCCTCTAGCGATTCTAAATCATCCGAACTGAGAGCACCCAGATGCGACTTAAGGCTTAACCTGAACATCTCCGGGGTCGGTATTGCATTATCGGGATTAACCGGCCCCAGCAGCCCGCTGTTCTGTGACAACACAGAAGGCATTTGTCGTAGTCCAGCGTCAGCTTCAACATACGGGGCTTCAGGCAAGCGTTCGACCGTGACTTTACCATCACTGGTGCGAAATGCTTTCAGCCTGTCAGGCCTGTCGTCCAGTGACCAGGTGACCAGACCCGTGTCTGCAAGCAGGCCAACCCACAGACGCCCCCAGATGTCGACCCTCAAAAGACCGTCACGGGCAGTTACTGTGCGGGTTCTTGTCGCTTTCAGGGTGTCTTTCAGGTATTGGCTGACAAGCCCGTTGTGATCAATGGCTGAGCCAATCAGGTTAACGGTTTTAACCGGGGTATCGCCGATCAATTCATTGATTTTTGTTGACAGGTCTGACGCGGTTTGTCCGCCCAGGGTAAACTCCCCGTTCCCGGACTGACCCAGTCCAACGACATGAATTCGGCTATCACCGTCCAGAAATCCGCGAATGTCGGCATGATTAACCCTTGCGCCAGTCTCACCATCTGACCAATAACCGCTCTCCATAACCAGCCAGCGGATTGAGTTATAACTATCTCCCGTTGGTTGGCGGTTTTTATATTTGCGAAACAGGTAACGGCTGGCCTTGCTGATCGGGTTATCGTCGCCAGACGCCATCTGGATAACCAGTTGTTGACTGTATTGGCCAGGCTTTTGCGGATCTGTGTTGAAATAGCGTGTGATCGTGTTTTCCTGGTCCCGGGCAGCTGCCGCTTTGCTGGAAAGGGTAAAGCGTTCCCCGGCAGAAAATCGAAGAGCATCCAGCAAAGCGTCGTAGCCTTGCCGACTCATTGCAGTATTGCTTTGCTTCAGGGCGAGATCACCATTCAGGATTTGATGCCCTTCCACAAACTCTGACACCCCTCCGAATCGATAATAAACCAATTCCGTATAACTGAGATCATGACTGACTAAAAACGTTTTTTTATGATTGGCAGCGTTCAAATTTTTCAGTTCGGACAACCCAAATTGATCAATCATTTCATATTGCGATGTAAGGGTGTTTATAGCCAACTCCATGGCTCGGTTGCCGACCGGTGTGCTGCCCAATGTAGCCGCAAAAAATAAACCTGGATGGTTTTTCGATGGCAGGTAGATCTCACCGGGAATGACCTTGATTTTTCCCAGGGGCTCAAACCGTTGCGAGGGAGCAGCACTGGCCAAACGCTGCTCGATATCGCTCTTTAACCGGGGGTATTGTTTACCCAGCCAGGCGAGATCGTCTGAAACCTTTTGTTTAATGGCAGCATCCTGGTCATCAGCACGGAACTCTTTGCCAAGCCCCTGGATGACCAGCTGTGTCTGTACCGCCTTTACCCTGCTCAAATCGGTTTCGCTGACGCCGGAATAATCAATACCCTTGAAAAGATCCTTATTCAATGCAGGCGAAAGCGACGTATCAGAATAAGCACCACCGAGAGTGCCCATCACCCTCATTTTCACCAGTGCGCTGGCTGCGGGCTGATGACCGCGCAAGCCCAGCTCCCTGAAGTAGTATTTGCTGGCCTTCTGGCCCTCTTCCCCGTAGGCACTGGTCCAGACTTCATTAATATCTTTGAGGGAAAACTTTGCCCTCGGATAAGAAGCCTTTATCTGCTCTGTAAATTGCCGGTAGGATTCCAGCATTTGGGCTTTTTTATCGTCAAGGTCCGTCGTATCGTTGAGGTGCTCTACCAGAAAGTCTTTTACCGCCTGATCAAACGGCTGGCCCTGTGCCATTTTTGACTCTATGGCTTGCCAGGCCTCATCTTGTAGCCTCATCAGCTCTTTCAGTAAATCCGATTCAAAATCAGATGGATTACCGGGGTCGGATCGACGGGTCAATTGAGTTGTCACTGACCGTTTAAGAGCTTCCGCAAGCTCACTGGCGAGCATTGCATTCGGGTCATACCAGAGGTTTATTTGTAAACCGGACTCTGCATTGGCCAAAATCCATGACCGTATACGCTTCAGCTCCTCATCGGTTGGGTTAACGCTGACAAAATGTAGTCTTGCAGGAACTGACTTCATGCTGCGTTCAAGCCAGCTCTTGATGTCTGCAGCCAGTTTCGTAAATTTTTCGCCGGTTGCCTGCGGGTGTTTGTCGATCAGGGTGGTGAGTTTGTCGTAGAGCCCCAAGACCAAAGGAAAGGTTAACGGAGCATTGGCACTGCGAATGCCATCAACTTTTTTAAAAGCCGCGACCAGGATTCTAAAACGTTGACTCAAGCCTTCGTTCGCGGCGAGTTGATAGCGTAATAACGGCACAAATTCTTTTTGGAATGTCCTGGAGCCGGGAATCAGTGAGTCGATTAATGTCGGGTCTGGGCTTTCAGCAGGATCAGGGTCAGGATCGGCACGGCGAACCCTGTGTCTTGCCGCCGGTTTGGGCATTTCGGGATACCTGCGCAGTGAGGGCGGCTGAAAACGGTCATCCGTTGGCATTCTGCCAATGGAATTCAGTTGCAGACGATAGGTGCCATTGCCGTCAGGCTCTGCCGTCAGTTCCAGGTGACGTCCCAGGGCACCATACCCGGTCACCGCCAGGCGCACGGATGTGTTGTTGTCTGTCACTGTCGTTTGATTAAACCTGACCTGTATGGGCAGGGTTTCTTTGACCATTACCTGACGGGGGTCTACTACGGGTAACGGTTTGCCGTCTTGTCCCGGATAATGCTTTGGCAAGCCAAGGTCAGTACGAATCCGGTTTTTAGCCGCATCGGCATCTTCTTCTGGTGCCATCCCAAGCGCCAGCCGCAATGCCTCCCCTAGCTGGTAAAAGAATGAAAGATGGCCTGACAGCCATCCGGAACCGTAGGGGGTGTCTCCCCAGCCCGGATCAAAATCAATGAGCGTGAAGGTGCCGTTATTGAGGGTCTGGTTAACGGTGGCAACGTCTGTCCGGTTACCCGGAGCCTGGTCATGGGTGGTGTCATTTTTCAAACCATGCCGGGTGGGCAGATAAGTCATTGGGCCGGACTCACCGCCGGGGAACGCGCCATCGTGACCGGGAATGATCAGGCTGACATAGTCTCCGGGGATCGTCCTGTTACGCTCGTCAGGGGGCAGTTGCAGCAAGCGAAGGTTGTGAAGATCGCCAAGGGTGTCGGGCCTTATCGGGGTCGTTGCGTTGCCCAACTGTCTCCGCAATTCGTCCGTATTGTTCACCCGGCGTCTGAACAGATCGCTGGCGTCCACCAGTTGGCGCAGATCACTGGCGATAGTTTGGTCAGTGGCATCGGCCAGGTAGTCCGGCGTCAGGTAAACCCCTATCCGGTCATTCAGGGCTGTGAGGGTAAAGAACCGGCCCCGGACACTGCTGGTGGTGTTGCCAGGAAGCGATGCCTGTTCCGTTTCGGTCAGGCCATCGTATTCACCCTGTTGTGCTTTATCATTTTTTTTGAGTCGTCCAAGGTTTTCCAGGGCTGGATTGTCAGGGTTTTTAGCGGTCAGCCAGTCCAGGCTGTCATCAAGAGCCCTGCGGAAAAACCATTGTTCACTGCG
>NZ_JAHHPR010000621.1:0-1284 GCF_024606255.1 Endozoicomonas sp. SESOKO3 | reverse complement strand
TGCGAGCTATCCATCCCCGAACTAGAAGTACGGGGCTTTCCGCTCAATTTGGTAATCTTTCTTCACTTTGGGTGAGGAAAGATTCTTCAAGTGTCTAACCCGGACTGTCTGTTGAAGAATATTTCCGATTGGTTATCCATAATCCTGTAAAGATCAATCCAGCTCCTATCAAGTGGTACTGGTAAAGTGTCTCTCCAAGAATGGGAATAGCGAACATGGCTGAAAAAACAGGGATTAGGAAGTTAAACATGGCCGCAGTGTTTGCCCCCAGAATAGACACGCCGAAATTCCATGACATATAAGCGACCAGTGAAGCAAACAAAGCAGCGTAACTGATGAGAAAAAGTGCTTTCGGACTGACGATAAAGCCACCTTTCGACGATAGCTCCCAGAGATAAAAGGGCAAGAGGATCAATACCCCAATCCCAACCAGAGTAGTCAACAGCTGAGCCCCGGATACGGGCAGTTCAAAACGCTTGAGCAACACCGTATAAGAGCCCCAACAGCAGGTAGCAAAAAACATGATCATGTCTCCCCTGCCAAAATCAAGGCTGGCCAGCGATGACCACTCGCCCTTACTGAAAATAGTCAGCAGCCCGGGAAGGGCCATCCCCATACCAAACAACTGTCTTTTTTTAGGAAAAACATTTAACAGTGGAATAGCCAGGATCATGGTAATAACAGGCAAAACTATTTGTATCAGGCCCAGATTCACCGCCTGTGTCGATTGAGCAGCGATATAGAGCAGTGTGTTAAAGCAGGTAATGCTGAAGAAACCCAGGATCAATAATTGATAACGACTCTGAAAAATCAGCTTTCTCTGCCGAACCAGCTTTTTTCCGGTAAATGAAAACAGAATCAGAAAAGTCAGGGCCCATCTCCAGAATGACAGCGCGATGGGAGGAATATCTCCCACACTCATTCGGCCTGCAACAAGGTTACCCCCCCAACAGAGAGTTGCTAATACCAGCCCCAATACTGCCAGAATGTGGGGCTGGGTCTTCAAATGGGCGATTTTTTTTCTCAAAGTACTGCTCCGGAAAATCTGCCTACTGTCTCTTAAATCAAAAATAACGCAACTATTATGAAATACGCTCTGTAAATAAAGAGACTATAGATTTAACTGTATCCCTGCCTTAGTTAAACATAATCCATTTGCCGATCTTCAACTTCGATCATAAATAGTTCGATCATAAATAGATTCGGGGCTGGCTTCCTGTGTCTGACAAGCATTGTCCGTTCTCCGGAAGCTTCCGTAGTCGCAAGAGAGACCGCTTTATGGAC
>NZ_JAHHPR010000620.1:0-1024 GCF_024606255.1 Endozoicomonas sp. SESOKO3 | reverse complement strand
GTTTTGTTTTTGCCGAAGGAGGATTCAATGATCATGTGGCGATCCTTATGAGACAGGAGGAAAAAACCTTAATGCTGGCCGGTGAACAGTTTGCAGCAATGGCCGCTCAGGAAGGCCAACAGGCGACACTGGCCTGCGCCCGCTTTAACGGGCAGCCCGGAGCCTTTATTGTTGCCGGTGACATGACCGAAAAACTGGTCAGTCACAGAAGCCTGTCCTCTGCCTTTTCTGACGAGCCGTTAGCGAAAGCCGTCCCGTCAAAGCGTGAATTGGCTCCCCTACATAGATGCTTATTACGTCACGTCGCCAGCTGTTTTCGCTGGCTCACAGATCAAAATGCCCTCCTGTTGTCGTTTTTTGCCCCCGGCGGTGGACTGGGTTGTCTGGCGAACCCGATAAAACTGAGCATGTCACCGCAACGAGCAAAGCTACTGGAAGAGACCAGGGACAACGTAAACCGGCTGATTTATGGGGCTGAAGAAATGTTGGAGGGTTACGAAGCCTTTCTGCAGCTGGCCGGTAAAAGCTGTTCGCGCGAGGTTCAGTCATTGCGGGATGAATTTCCGGAACTTGGCAACCGGTTCGGGACGCTGAAAGAAACCATTCAATCCAGGTTAGAGAGTATCGTTTTGCCCATGCAAGCCGCTGAAGAAGGGCGGGTATCCCGGAGAGAGTTTTGCCAGTGGGTGGCAGCCTGCCAGCAACTGCAATCCTCTCTTCAGGCACTCAATCCCGGTGAGGCTGAGCAGGTTCGAAGTGTTCATGAGCTGATTTTTGCCCTGCATCAGCGCTTCGTGGAAGCACTGGCACCAGTCACTTTGGCCTCGGGTCAGGGCAGGTCATCCAAGATAGGCAGGATCTCTTACGTGGATTGCACGACCCCGTGTAAAAAGACTCCGCTATTGAGTCGATCCGGCGAAGAAACCATGGCACGGCTGGAGTTTCGGGGGACTGTCATCCATATGAATAATGCCTTGATTGTTACCCTGCCGCTTGGAAATCATAAGAGCGTTATCGAGCTACT
>NZ_JAHHPR010000619.1:0-1230 GCF_024606255.1 Endozoicomonas sp. SESOKO3 | reverse complement strand
TGCAGAACATCTCAGCAAAAGCTACAAGGGCAGACAGGTCGTCAAAGACGTTTCCCTGGCTGTCGACAGCGGTCAGATTGTCGGACTTCTTGGCCCCAACGGGGGCCGGAAAAACTACCTGCTTTTACATGATTGTAGGTCTCGTAAAAGCAGACGGTGGGCAGGTAGACCTCAGTGGCCAGAATTTAACTCATGAACCTATGCACGGCCGTGCCAGAGCCGGAGTAGGTTACCTGCCACAGGAAGTGTCTATTTTCAGGAAATTGACGGTCACCGACAACCTGCTTTCCATACTGGAAACCCGTTCCGACCTCTCCAGAAAAGATCGCATGGCAAAAATGGAGTCATTACTGGAAGAGTTCAATATCAATCATATCAGGGACAATCCCGGTATGAGTCTTTCTGGTGGCGAAAAACGCAGGGTAGAAATTGCCCGCGCCCTTTGCACTGACCCAAAATTTATTCTGCTTGATGAACCCTTTGCCGGTGTCGACCCCATTTCTGTTGGCGATATCAAGGCGATAATCACTCACTTGAAAGCCCGGGACATCGGAGTCCTGATCACCGATCACAATGTACGGGAAACGCTGGATATCTGCGAGAAGGCCTATATTGTCAGTGAAGGCACTATTATTGCTGAAGGTAATAGTCAGGCCGTCCTGGCTAACCAAAGGGTTCGTGACGTCTATCTCGGACATCAGTTTAGTCTCTGATCATCTCTGGGAGGGTGTCGTCAAAGTAGCGAGCAAAGCTGTTGACCTGGTCTGTTTTCAAACTTTTGTTCTCAGTGTTTCATGGCTGTCGTGATGAATCCACTTTCCCGAAGCTTCAGATGTGATTATAATCGCGAGACATGGAGAGTAGCCCAATCAAAATAATGAGCACGCACTGAGAAATAACTGTCAGGGGCTGATGGCATTAAATCCGCCCCCTCAGTGCAGACCCCGAAGTAAAGGTATACCGTTGCCCTATGAAGCCATCCTTACAGCTAAAAATGGGCCAGCAGCTGACCATGACACCTCAGCTGCAACAGGCCATAAGGCTTCTACAACTTTCCACTCTGGATCTTCAGCAGGAAATCCAGGAAGCTCTTGAATCCAACCCGATGTTGGAGTCTGAAGAGTCTGTCGAAGAACCATCTGTATCCCTCGATGAAGGGGAGCAGCCTGTTGACTTCAGTGAAAAAGCGGAGCAGCCTCCTGAACCGGAAGAGCCTGAGTGGGCCGATAG
>NZ_JAHHPR010000056.1:0-6761 GCF_024606255.1 Endozoicomonas sp. SESOKO3 | reverse complement strand
GTGATCCAGATGGATGGCAACCGGTACAGTAATTTCCATGCTTTCCATCAAGGCGTTTACCATGGCGGTAATCACCTTAAAGCCACCCATGTAACGAGCCGCGCCTTCCGATACGCCGAGAATAACAGGAGACCGGGTTTTTTGGGCAGCGGTCAGGATAGCCTGAGTCCACTCCAGATTGTTGATATTGAACTGGCCAACCGCGTACTTGCCTTCCAGGGCTTTCTTCAGCATTTCAGTCATGGATACCAGTGCCATAAAGGTTTCCTCCATCAGTGGTATGGGGAACTGACCCTGAATCAGTTGGAGTGTTATCCAGTCATGGAGTTGGATAACACTTTATTTTCCGAGTCATACAAACTGAATGGTTTATACCGCGATGCAAATTAAATCAGAGGTTTGAAACTTGGCTTGCCTGAAGTCTAACAAAAAAACTTTATCTGTCTCCAGTTATAAAGAGAGGGAGTTTAAGAATGTCTTCAACCCCATATCTTCCACTTCTTCAGCAAGGTTATCGAGATCAAGTTTGTCAAACCGACGTTCTTTAATGAGTTGAGCATGTTGTTTAGTCCAGCTATAGAAGTCGGACTCATAAAGTGTTTTTTGATCATTATTCATGGTGTGATTCCCGTTAATCTCAGCCAGTCTATTCAGTTTATCAGGGTGCGGTATCCGGCAGAATATCATCCACCATAATGTTATCGAAGGTCCACTGGCAGCTATCAGGGAAGCTGGTGTGATCCAGTTGGTGATTCTCCCGCAGGTATTTATTCATTTCACGGATGGCAGCGTATTTGGCATCGGGGTAGCACTCTATCAAGGCGTCATCCTGTTCGTGCTTCAGGGACGGGTTTTTTCGGATTAACCGGCTGATGGCCAGACGTGACTGGGAAATACTGTCATACCAGCTTCTGAACTCTTTAGGTTCATACAGGTTAGGGTTAATCACGAAGGTTTGGTATTGGTATTTGAGCAGGTGCAGCACCAGAATAACCAGATGGGATTCCAGTGTATGGTGCTCGCTTTTGCTCATTTCGTCTACTTCTTCAATCAGGTTATCAAGGTCGAGCCGGTCGAACTCACGGTTTTGCAAGTGTTGTTTTTGCAGTTTTTTCCAGCGGTAAAAGTCGGACTGGTACAGTGTTTTTTGATCATTATCCATGATGTGGCACCTCTTGAATCACAGCAGAGTATAGAACAAGGATCGTTATGTCATTCCCTTCACTATCAACCAGCGTAGACCGCTACTTTCGGGAAATCCTGAACCGGCTATTGGGTCGCACCGGGGCCGCTGGCGATGCCGTTGTCTTGCGCCGTGATTAAAATAAGTTTGTCGCCTAGTGAAAGAGGTTTCGGGCAGGGGGGGCTGAACATTCTCGACGTTTTATTGATGTATGCCCTGAAATTGGCCTTTCAGCGCCCCGTTTGTGGGGTGTTAGGTAATAATGCGTATATTGACTGGAAATCAATCCTATTAGGGTGTGAAGCAATTTTTCGTGAGAAGTGTGGATGGTTTTTGGTATTTTCCGAAACGAAGTGTCACACTTTTTTTTGGGGATTTAAGTACTAACTAACACCGCCATCTGGAAACAAGTTTTGATATTAATTGATTGAGTTCGTCTATTAATGAAAAAACATTATATAGCAAAGGGTTTTGTATGGCTTAAAAGCTTTTAAAAACACTTGTTGAAAGTGTTTACTTCGTTGAGACTCATTCATTAAACGGCAGGCGATTGATTTGATGATGCACTATCTTGGAGTGGGCCTGCAGTGGGTTTCGTTAAGAGTAGTGACGCTTGGAATGAGTGCCATATCAGGATGTATATCTTGAAATAATTTGTCGATTTTTGTCAGAGTTTGTGTGATTGATTGCCAGTTGTATCCTGTAAGTTATAAAACGGATAATCCGGTAGCTGTGCGGCCAAGAGCTTGGAAAAAATAGTTTGCGTCATCTTTCACTATCAAATGAGGCAGGGCGAGCTGTTTTTCTCAGTAGATAATTTTTTGAGTGGGTAGGATCATGTTTTCAGGCATTATTGCGTCTTCCGGCGTGGCCATTGGTAACGCCTTTGTGCTGAAAGAGGTCGAAATACAGATCAGCGATGGCGTTCTCGACAAAGCTGAGGTGGAGGCGGATATTGCTCGCTTCAGGCAGGCCAGGGATAGCACTGTTGAGCAGCTTGAAGCCATTCGTGACAAAACTGCGGACAAGCTGGGAGAAGAAGAGGCAGAGGTCTTTGAAGGTCACATTCTGGTGGCAACAGACGAAGAACTGGAAGAAGAAGTTGTTTCTGCAATTCGCTCTCTGAAGCCAGCAGACGCGGCACTGAATGAAGCCATTGCGGTCAATGTCAGTATGCTGGAAGAGCTGGACGACCCTTATCTGCGTGAGCGTGTGGCGGATATCAGGGATGTGGGACGCAGGATGCTGAAGAATTTGCTGGGTATTCCTGTGACTTCCCTGGAGGAAGTGGAAGAAGGTTCCATTCTTATAGCAGATGATCTGACGCCTTCTGATACTTCCCAGATCGATCTCGAAAAGGTCTGGGGTTTTGTGACCAACGTCGGTGGTCGTACTTCTCACTCTGCCATCATGGCTCGTTCCCTTGAACTGCCTGCCATTGTCGGGGCCAGGGTGGCGACTGACAGAATCCAGAGTGGTGACATGATAGTGTTGGATGCTATCAACAATAAAGTGTTGGTGAATCCTGATGCCTCTGCTCTGGATTACTACCGAACTCTCCGGGAACAGCTGGATGAAGAACGCATTGAGTTGGCCAAGCTTAAAGATCTCCCTTGTGAAACGCTTGACGGGAAAACCTTCGAAGTCTGTGCCAACATTGGCACGGTCAAGGATGTTGAAGGGGCTGAACGCCATGGTGCTCAGGGTGTGGGTCTCTACAGAACCGAGTTCCTGTTTATGGACCGCACTCAAATGCCTTCGGAAGAAGAGCAGTTCGAGGCTTATAAGAGCGTTGCAGAAGCTATGGGCGGTCGTTCGGTGATTATCCGCACTCTGGATATCGGTGGTGACAAAGAGCTGCCCTATCTGGATCTGCCTAAGGAACTGAACCCATTTCTCGGCTGGCGAGCCATTCGAATGTGCTTTGACAAGCCTGACATTCTTAACACCCAGTTACGAGCCATTTTCAGGGCCAGTGCTTTTGGCAGGCTGAAGATCATGTTTCCCATGGTCATTTCTGTGGAAGAAGCCCGACGTCTGAGGGCCATAGTGGCAGACGTCAAGGCCGGGCTTGGTCATGAAGGTGTGAGTTTTGACGATCATGTTGAAATAGGCATCATGGTGGAAACTCCTGCTGCTGTTATGGTCGCTGACCTGCTGATTGAAGAAGTGGACTTTTTCAGTATCGGCACCAATGATCTGACTCAGTATGTGCTGGCTGTCGATCGTGGCAATGAAATGATTGCTGATCTCTATAACCCTATGGCACCCGCCGTGCTGCGCTCCATAAAGCGAGTGATTGATTGTTCTCATAAAGCAGGCAAGTGGACCGGTATGTGTGGAGAAATGGCCGGCGATGAACGTGCAGCCCTGATACTTGCGGGTCTGGGGCTGGATGAGTTCAGTATGAGTGCCACGTCGATTCCCAGGGTTAAGAAAGTGCTCAGAGAGCAGCGTTTCGAAGCGTTGCACAAACTGGCCGATGAGGTGATGAATCAACCTACTACCGGGGATGTTCAGACAGCCCTTGATGCGTTTGTCGGTTAACAGCCAGGGGGCGTGAGCCCCTCTTTTCCTGAGGCTCATTACAGAAAGTCAGCCAATAAACATTTTCCGGTCAGAGCGCGAACACCCGGACGCAGTGCCGAAGGGTAAAAGTATTTCGATCGAACTATGTCTTAACGAACTGAGTCTTAACGAACGATGATGTCTTAATAAACGACAGTGCGAGGTGATTCTCATGGCGAGTAAAAAACCAGCAGTCAAGGCTAAGGAGAAAAAACACGACACTACGTCCAGTGTGGATGAACAGCTCGATAGTCTGCTCAAGCTAGCCGGGATAGCAAGAGAAAAGTACCTTAAGCTCAATCAGGAAGACGTGGACCGGGTGACTCGGGCTATGGCTCTGGCAGGCCAGTCTGCTCACATGGAGCTGGCAAGAATGGCCGTTGAGGAAACCGGAAGGGGAATCCTCGAAGATAAGGTCACCAAAAATATCTTTGCGACTGAGTCCATCTACCACTCAATCAAATACGATAAAACCGTCGGTGTGATTGAGGACAATGAGGAGGAGGATTTCATGCTGGTGGCTGAACCCGTCGGTGTTGTCTGTGGTATTACACCCGTGACAAACCCCACCTCTACCACCATGTTCAAGTCCATTATTTCTGCCAAGACACGTAACCCTATTGTTTTTGCTTTTCACCCTTCGGCTCAACAGTGTTCAACAGAAGCGGCAAGAATTGTTCGCGATGCAGCTACTGAGGCAGGAGCGCCTGAAGATTGCATACTCTGGGTAGAGCATCCATCGCTGGAGGCGACTCAGAAGTTGATGACCCATCCCGAGATCTCAGTTATTCTCGCCACCGGTGGTTCAGGTATGGTCAGAGCCGCTTATTCCTCTGGCAAACCGGCCCTGGGGGTGGGGCCGGGTAATGTGCCCTGTGTTATTGATCGCACTGCCAATATCAAGCAGGCCGCCAATGATCTGGTGCTGTCCAAGAGTTTTGACAACGGCATGATCTGTGCGTCCGAACAGGCTGCCATAGTACACGACGAAGTTTACGCTTCTTTCAAGGAAGAAATGAAGAGGCTTAATGTCTATTTCACCTCTCCCAAAGAGACCGATCGTCTGTCTGAGGTGGTCATTATTGATGGCCATGTCAACAGTAAGATTGTGGGTATGAAACCATCCGATATTGCGGCGCTGGCAGGGATCAAAATACCGCAGGAGACAAGGGTGATTGCGGCTGAGATTGAAGGGGTCGGACCTGAGTTTCCTCTGTCCCGCGAGAAGCTCTCACCGGTACTCGGTTTTCTCAAGGCCAGAGATACCCAGCATGGGATTGAGCTGGCCGATCAGATGCTGAATTTTGGCGGTCTGGGGCATTCGGCTGTTCTGCACGCCCAGAATGATGATGTGATTGATGAGTTCTCGCTGGCGATGAAGGCCGGTCGTATCATCATTAACTCGCCAAGCACCCACGGTGCCATTGGTGATATTTATAACACCAACATGCCTTCCCTGACTCTGGGCTGTGGCACTTATGGCGGGAACAGTACGACGTCCAACGTTTCTGCGGTTAACCTGATCAACGTCAAGCGTGTTGCCAAGCGCAGGGTTAACATGCAGTGGTTCAAGGTGCCCAGAAAAATCTATTTCGAAGCCAACTCTCTACAGTACCTCGAAAAAATGCCCGACATCTCTCGTGTGTTTATCGTAACTGACGAAGTGATTCAGGATCTGGGCTATGTTGAGAAGATTCGTTACCACCTGAGGAAACGCCCGGTGCCAGTGCAGGTGAGGGTGTTTAATCAGGTTGAGGCCGATCCAAGTCTGGCGACTATTCGTGAGGGTGCCGAGGATATGGCGCTTTTCAATCCCGACGTTGTGATTGCTCTGGGTGGCGGCTCACCCATTGATGCAGCCAAGGGTATGTGGTTGTTCTACGAACAGCCAGAAGCTGACTTTGCGGGTATGGCCCAGAAGTTCTTCGATATCCGCAAGCGGGTATACAAGTTCCCGAAACTGGGCAAGAAAGCCAGACTGGTGGCTATTCCCACCACTTCCGGAACCGGCTCTGAAGTGACTTCCTTTGCCGTCATTACCGATAAAGAAAAAGGCATCAAGTATCCTCTGGCCGACTACGAGTTAACGCCTGATGTAGCCATTCTGGACCCGAATCTGGTGCTGACGGTGCCTAAAAAGGTGACCGCAGACACAGGTCTGGATGTCCTGACTCACGCACTGGAAGCTTATGTCTCTGTGATGGCCTCTGATTATACGGATGCGCTGGCTATGAAGGCGACTCAGATGGTTTTTGAGTATCTGCCCAAATCCTACGAAGAAGCTGATAAGGTGGCCAGAGAAAAGATGCATAATGCTTCCTGCATTGCTGGTATGGCCTTTGCCAACGCCTTTCTGGGTATCAATCACTCGATGGCTCATAAACTGGGGCACGAGTTCCATGTTCCCCATGGTCTTGCCAATGCGCTGTTGTTGCCTCATGTGATTGAGTACAACGGTTGTCCCAATCCATCCAAGGTAGCTTCTTTCCCGAAATACGATCATTACATTGCCCATGAGAAATATGCTGAAGTGGCCAAGGCTCTCGGCCTGCCCTGCAAAACTGCTGAAGAAGGAGTTAAATCTCTGGCTAATGCGGTTCGTCAGTTGATGAAACGGGTAGAGATGCCTTCGTCTCTGAGAGAATTGGGTATTTCCGAGAAAGGGTTTATGGAAAAGGTCAAAATGCTGGCGGATCATGCTTTTGAAGATCAGTGCACAACGGCCAACCCAAGAATGCCACTGGTCTCTGAGCTGGAAGATTTGTTGAAGAAAGCTTATTACGGTGAGTGATCTTGTTTTTACCGTGGGGCGTTCCACACATCAGCATTGAAGGCGGCTCTGAACTATCTGGAGTCACACTGGTTCAATGGACTATTGGCAAATACAAGAAATCAAAGGGGCGAAAGCGAAGAACGTTATCCGGCAAGATTGGCCAGAGAGGCTCCGATGTTTATGGCGTGCTCGCATATTGATTGGGTTAAAAACAGTTCGCAATAATCTATTATAATC
>NZ_JAHHPR010000055.1:0-1401 GCF_024606255.1 Endozoicomonas sp. SESOKO3 | reverse complement strand
ACATACAAGAATCCTACATTACTTTAAAACCCTATCGTTTTTTTTCTGAACACGAAACGATGTATTCGGATACCAAAGCATCGGTTAAAATGAATGATAAAAATAACGAATACCCTCAGTGGTCACAGCCTTGCAATTTTTCGAGATCTACTTTCATCGATAAATCTCCCACAACTTCCATTTACGACAAGGATGCAATGCCTGATTGTAATATCATCCCTTTGCATCTACCGGCAAACTCCATTATCCCCAGCGATGATCTGCAACCACAGGGAACGGAAATATCCACTGAATCCGTCGATAGCCATCAAGCAACATTAATCTCTGCGATTGATGAGCTTTGTGATTTATCTACCAACGGGAAAATACAAACTGCGGTAGTTTATGGTTTGCATACTGTTCCGCGGCAGTATAAAAAAACGATACTAACCAATTGGCTTAGTGCTATTAAAATGAATCAGGATCAGCTGGCGGATGCTCTCCCAGTGGTGGTGACCACCACGGTCAGCGCTTTCAGGGATAAAGATAGAGAGGGAGATGAATATATGGATGAAAGTGGAACGAGTTCGTTAAAAGAAATCGCGAGCACCACAGGCTTTACACTGATTGACTTTCGGGATCAGCAGGACTGGGCCTCTTTGAGGGCCACGGTCAAGAGCCAATGGTTACTGTGTCTTATGCCCAGTTTGCCACGGCAAAGTTTCAATAAACTGGTGCAAAGCTCCCGGTTCCCGGTGTTAAGTGAAGGCGCCAATCTGACCTCGACCCTGTTGCAAAATGGCCAGGCCCATCTTTCTCTCCTTCCCTATGGAAATACGCCAGTGGCTCAGGACATGGGAGTGCCACTGGAGGCTTTAAAAGCCCTGGCCTTTTCCTGCAAGCTGCAGATGGAAAGAAAGGGTGCCGAGAATGAAGTCCTTAAAACATTGTCAAACTTTGTCAGGAAAGGCCGCTATGCAGAGGCACTCTCTTATATTGACAAGATAAGGACCGAAGGCTTTGAAAATGGAGCATTGAGTTTTGTATGGGCAGACCCTCAACCATCGCCTTTGCATTTGAGGCCAGTCACCATTATGAGCCTGTTACATAAGGCAGAAAAACTGGGTGGTATTGAGAAAAAGGCGTTGCTCGCAGCGCTTGACCCTTCCGATCAAGCCCTGACTGATTACATTAATAGCTGCCTGGACAAGAACTCAATAACAAATCATCATTTCAGGCTGCAGCAAATGCATGTCAATAAGCCTTTCAATAATAAGGTGCTGGCAGCGCTGCTGCAATTTGGACGCTATAAAAAACTGCTGCCATGAAGGTAATCCTGTACTTGAGGTAGTGGTTAAAACAGTAATAACTGATAGTGTCAGGGAACCTGCAAATCACTACCCGTCTGTTACGCAGTGCGGT
>NZ_JAHHPR010000618.1:0-10313 GCF_024606255.1 Endozoicomonas sp. SESOKO3 | reverse complement strand
GCTCAGAGACATTAATCTCACGATCAAAAAGGGAGACGTTGTCAGTATCCTGGGCTCTTCCGGCTCAGGTAAGTCCACTTTGCTCCGTTGTATGAACTGGCTTGAACAACCAGAACGGGGCAGCATCCATTTAGGTGATGAACGTATTGGTATCAATCCTGCTACCAGAAAACCACTAAAATACAAAGAGCTCGCCAAGATTCGCGAGCGTATCGGCATGGTATTTCAAAGCTTCAACCTCTGGCCCCATCTCACTGTGCTCAGGAATGTAATGGAAGCCCTGTTGCACGTTAAGAAGATGCCAAAAGTTGAGGCGGAAAAGATTGCCAGAGCGCAATTAGAAAAGGTTGGTATGTCTCATAAACTCGACAGCTACCCAAGCATGTTATCGGGCGGTCAAAAACAGAGGGTCGCTATCGCCCGCGCCCTGGCTATGGAGCCAGAGGTGTTACTGTTTGATGAACCCACCTCAGCCCTTGACCCTGAACTGGTTGATGAGGTTCTGACCGTAATGCAGTCCTTATCAAAAGAGGGTTACACCATGGTGGTGGTAACACACGAAATGGAGTTTGCCAGAAACGTCTCAAGCCAGGTGGTGTTCCTGGAAAAAGGCATCCTGATTGAAAAATGCCCACCAGAAAAGTTCTTCACTCATCCGGATTCACCTCGGGTAAGACAGTTTTTGAAGCTGGATGGTGCCTGACTTCAAAATCAAAACTGGAAACATAAAGCTCTGGATTGCAGGGCTTTTAGCCGTTTTACTGAGTGTTTTTCTTTTCAGGCAACGCAAAACTGCTGGTCAGCGACTCTGCTAAGTTAATATTTTTTTCTTCCATAAGTGCTTCCAGCAGAGGATAAAGAGCACCCAGTTGCTTTTCGAGCGTGTCTCTAATGGTGTCGACGATCACCTGCGTGCCTCGCTCAATTTCAATGTTGGCCCAATCACCTGCTTTTTTATCACTAAATGTTGTGACTCTTCGGGTCTCGGGAATCAACCAGACTTCAAAACAATCGTTCTTCTTGTCGACATCAGATAAAGTTAAGCTGCAACCATTAATCGCTATATACCCCTTAGGGAAAATGTATTGTCCCCACTCATGGTCGTAGACAAACCGCACCCGACAGTTGCCCTCGATTTCTTCTAGTGCAAGAATTTGGGCCCGGAAGTCGATGTGTCCGGATAAAGGGTGTCCGCCAATTTCTGCTCCGTCGATGGCTGCGCGTTCAACATTCACGCTCTGGCCACTGACATAACCCCCTAATGTCGTTACCTGCAAGCTTTGTAAAATGACATCAAATCTGGCCCGAGTCGGGCTGACAATGTCTGTTACCGTCAGGCAAACACCGTCAACCGCAACACTGGCTCCTATATTCAACCCCTGACAAAAGTTTTCTGGAAACTCAATGTCAAAGGTTCTGATACTATCGTGATCATCCACACGGTCAATCTTTGCCGTACCTTGAACAATGCCTGTAAACATTCTATTAGCTCCATCACTTTTGATTCACCAGCAGGGTATACGTATAGGACTGTTAGCAGGATCTTCGACAGTATTTCTTAGGGCGTTCAATAAATACTGTAATCCAATGTCTGCACCAAAAATATTACACGACTACTGCTTAAAGTACTTTAATTCTCTCCAGCTTGCTGTCGGACAGCTATTAACATGGGTTTGCGGAAGCAAAGTCTATATAATTGCTCCTTTGCCTGACAGATGGTACTGAGGGACTGGCTTTGGACACGATCACCGTACGGGGTGCAAGAACCCATAACCTGAAGAACATCGATCTGGATATGCCCCGGGACAGCCTGATTGTCATTACCGGTCTGTCCGGATCAGGAAAGTCGTCACTGGCCTTCGATACCCTTTACGCCGAGGGTCAGCGCCGCTATGTGGAATCGCTGTCAGCCTATGCACGCCAGTTTCTCTCGATGATGGAAAAGCCGGATGTCGACCACATTGAAGGTTTGTCACCCGCCATCTCCATTGAACAAAAGTCCACCAGTCATAACCCACGCTCAACCGTTGGCACCATCACTGAAATATACGACTACCTGCGTTTATTGTTTGCCAGAACCGGCACACCCCGATGCCCTGAGCATCACTTACCGCTGGAAGCCCAGACTGTCAGCCAGATGGTGGACCAGGTACTGGCGTTGCCAGAGGGTACTAAACTGATGCTGCTGGCCCCCGTAGTCAGGGATCGAAAAGGTGAACACCTCCATGTTTTCAGTGAACTGAGGGCCCAGGGTTTTATTCGCGCCCGGATTGATGGCATTGTCACCGACCTCGACAATCCACCCGAGCTGGACAAGAAGAAAAAACACACCATTGAAGTAGTGGTTGATCGCTTCAAGGTGAGAGAAGACCTGCAGTTGCGTCTGGCAGAATCTTTTGAAACAGCTCTGGAGCTCACCGACGGGCTTGCAGCGGTCAGCTTTATGGACGGTGAGCAGCATGACATTGTTTATTCTGCCCGCTTTGCCTGCCCGTCCTGTGGCTATAGCATCAATGAACTGGAGCCTCGCATGTTCTCGTTCAACAACCCGGCGGGAGCCTGCCCCAGTTGTGATGGGCTGGGGGTCAAGCAGTTTTTTGATGAAGATCGTATTGTCCAGCACCCGGAGTTAACCCTGGCAGAAGGCGCTATTCGTGGCTGGGATCGCCGCAGCGTCTATTACTTTCACCTGTTGAAGTCGCTGGCTGCTCACTTCGGCTTTGACATTGATACCGCTTTTGATGATCTTACTGCGGAACAACAGACCATTATTCTTCATGGCTCCGGCGAAGAGCAGATTGATTTTAGTTACGTCAACGATCGGGGCGATGTTTACAAAAAGCGCCATCGCTTTGAAGGCATCATCCCCAACTTTGAACGCCGCTTCCGGGAGACAGAATCCCAGTCTGTGCGTGAAGAGCTTTCCAAGTACCTCAGCACACAGCACTGTCCAGGTTGTAAAGGCACTCGTCTTCGCCAGGAATCAAGACATGTCTTTATCGAAGATGAAACACTGCCCGATTTGGTGAGACTCCCGGTAGAACGTGCACTTGCATATTTCGAACAACTTAGTTTGCCCGGTCAGAAAGGGGAGATTGCTGAAAAAATCCTGAAAGAGATCTGCGATCGTCTAAGCTTCCTGGTGAATGTGGGCCTTAACTACCTGACACTTGATCGAAGTGCGGATACCCTGTCCGGGGGTGAAGCCCAGCGGATTCGACTGGCCAGTCAGATTGGTGCTGGTCTGGTGGGTGTTATGTATATTCTGGACGAGCCGAGTATTGGATTGCACCAGCGGGATAACGAACGCCTTTTGAATACACTGACCCGTCTTCGCGATCTGGGCAATACGGTGATTGTCGTAGAACATGACGAAGACGCTATTCGAACTGCCGACCACGTTATCGATATCGGTCCGGGTGCCGGGGTTCATGGCGGTGAAATTATTGCCCAAGGCACGCCTGCCCAAATTATGGATCATGAAAAGTCAGTCACCGGCCAGTACCTGAATGGCACGAAAGCCATTGCGATTCCTGAAAAACGTACAAGAGCGGATAAAAATAAGCGGATTAAACTCACGGGCTGCTCCGGCAATAACCTGAAGAATGTCACACTGGAAATCCCGGTGGGGCTGATGACCTGTGTCACCGGCGTTTCCGGTTCAGGAAAGTCTACCCTCATCAACAATACCTTGTACCCTATTGCTGCCCAAGTCCTGAATAGTGCCACCACTTTAACAGCATCAAAACACAAGAAGATCAGCGGCCTGAATCACTTCGACAAATGCATTGATATTGATCAAAGCCCTATTGGTCGCACGCCAAGATCCAATCCTGCAACCTACACAGGCATTTTTACCGCCATTCGTGAACTGTTTGCCGGAACCCAGGAAGCCCGCTCCCGTGGCTATAAACCCGGTCGTTTCAGCTTTAACGTTAAGGGTGGTCGATGTGAAGCCTGTCAGGGCGACGGTGTCATTAAGGTAGAGATGCATTTTCTGCCGGATATTTACGTACCCTGTGACGTCTGCAAGGGCAAACGATACAACCGTGAAACCCTGGACGTTAAATACAAGGGCAAGAATATTCATGAAGTCCTGGAGATGACCGTCGAAGAAGCTCTGGAATACTTTGAACCCATTCCTGCCGTTAAACGCAAACTGCAAACCCTTATGGATGTTGGTCTGTCGTATATCCATCTGGGGCAGAACGCTACCACGCTCTCCGGAGGTGAGGCACAACGGGTGAAGCTGGCTAAGGAACTTTCCAAGCGGGATACCGGAAAAACCCTTTATATTCTTGATGAACCCACCACAGGGCTGCACTTCCACGATATTGAACAGCTACTGGCAGTTCTGCACAGGCTACGAGATCGCGGTAATACCGTGGTAGTGATTGAGCACAATCTGGATGTGATCAAAACAGCAGACTGGATCGTTGATCTGGGACCCGAGGGAGGTGACGGCGGGGGCCAAATCATTGCCGGGGGTCCACCTGAAGTGGTGGCCGAAAGCACAGCCTCCCATACCGGCCGCTTCCTGAAGCCGATGCTAAAGTAAACTGATCCATAACCCGGCTCTGAGATGCAAACAGAGCCCACCCTATACAGCCAGTGCCAGGGCGCTCATTAGTTGCTTTTATGCATTGAAGCTGACAGCTCAATGGAGGATGATTCTTCCCTTGAAATTGCACCTTGAGAAAGGGGTCTGACCCACTGTATTCAGTCAACAGGACGCATACCACTTTTTCTTTCGCTCTAGGTATCTCGGCTTAAGCACTTTAAGGAGTCCACTATGTGGGGCAAGAACAGCTCAGAAAACAGTTTGATCAGCAGCACCAGAAATGATGACACTATCACGCTGATTGCTGCAGGCACTGAAGTTGAAGGCGATATCCGTTTCCGTGGCACCGTTCATGTTGAAGGTAAAATCAAGGGCAATGTCAGTTCCAATGATGGCAAACTGCAGCTGATCGCCGGCAGCCGTGTAGAAGGCAATATGACTGCTGCCCATATAGTCATCAATGGTCGTGTCACTGGCGACGTTTTCGCCACTGACAAGCTGGAGCTTTCAGCCGATGCCCATGTAGAAGGCAACGTATATTACGATGTGATGGAAATCGCGGCCGGGGCTGCCATCAATGGCAAGATGGAGCGTATGCACAAAAGCGGAGAACTGTTGCTCAATACCTCTGAGGAGGAGGAAGAAGCCAAGATCAAGCAACTCGAGTCTACCTGATCCTCTGAGAGGAAACTCGAGGCCATTTTTATGGAAATACACTTACTCAAAAAGCAAAACATTGATCCAGATCAATTCCTGGATAGGCGTAAATACTTATAGTACAAACCACAGGAGTGAGAGCAAATAGACAATAAGAACAATTTCACAATAAAAAATAATACATGGAACCAAGAATAAAAATCATAACACCTTGATGTAACCAGACCATAAAAAGCCAGATTCGATAAGGGTCTGGCTTTTTATTTTATTATCTGTGAAACCAGAAACCCTGCCAGCACAATTACACCAAAAATCACCACCAAAAAATCGTTCCCGGGGTTTCGGTACCGTCTGAGTACATTGGACTTATAAAGCCCTACGACCGGAACAAAGAAAAGGATAATCGCCATCATGGGAGCCACTATGGCATCCATGATCAACAGAATACTCCAGTCACCGACGCCGGCAATCCAGCATCCCAGGGCTACCAGAAAAAGACTCAAGCCCCTGGAGCTGCCAGAAGGAAGCGTCAACTCACTGGGCCTGAGCTTCTCTAACCCCACACTGAACAAGCTATCAATGACTTCAATAGTGCCAAGAAAGAAACCAAAGAAAGAGGTTAAAATCGCCACAAAGGCGATAACAGGTGCCAGACTCGAGAAAATAAAGTTGCCAGGTTGATTAGCCAGGATGGAGAGAGTCGGGAGATTTTGAGCTTTCGCAAGCTCTATCTGTTCTGGCGTCAGAGCCAATATACATGAAAGTACAAAAAATAATGTAATAAGCAGTAAAAGCAGAGAACTTTTGAAGTGAATCTGGTCGGTCTTGGCGATGCACTGGTGAAGCTCAGGGATTTGACGCCGGTATGATTGAGCAAAGGATGAACAAACAGGTGCATGATAGAAAGAAAACACCAGCACAGGCAAAGTCAGAAGAAAGGTTGTTACGATGTCCGTCATAGGTACTTCCTGTCGGAGAAAATCCATTCGCCACTGAGGGATCAAATACAAACCTATACACAACAATGTGAGTGCCAGAGGAAACACCAGACTGCTGATAAGTGTCAAAAGCTTCTGCTCTGAACCACAAAAAAGGGAAATCATGCCAACGACCAGCAAAAACACGAGCAAAGGTCTGTTTACTTCACCCGCCCATTCAAGCTGATTGATCAGAAAGCTCTCGGTAACGTTTGAAATGCCAATCGTGTAGAGCAGTAAAACAGGAAACATCGACAAAAAGCAGATCAGCATCAACCACTGGCCGACTTTATTGCCAAATCTCTCTCTTACAACACTGCTGATATCACTATCAGGTTTTCGGGAAGACAAAAAGAATCGGGTTAACCCTCTATGGGTAAGAAATATCATGGGGCCACTGACCAGAGCCATGAACAGAAGAGGCCATATACCACCACTGCCTGCCGCTATGGGAAGGTAAAGAAGCCCTGCACCAATACCTGTACCTACGTGACTGAACATCCAGCCTGTATCCCTGGCAGTCCATTCTGATTTGGAGTATTTTCCGATAGAACGTTTGACTTCAACACCCTGATTTGACATAGACCCTCGAACAGCAGAACAGCAATGCTTATGCAGTATAGACAGTGGAAAGACGGTTCGAGTTCCCCTGTCATTGTCAGCTGGGTCAATTCAGGAAAGGCTTCACTTGCCTGACTGAGTTTCAAGTTTCAAAAAAAACCGGACACAAGGTCCGGTTTTTCTTTGAAAGAGTAAAACTTACTCTTCAGTAGCTTCCGCTTCAGCCACTGGACGATCCAGCAACTCAACAATAGCCATAGGCGCATTGTCACCCTTACGGAATCCGCACTTCAGGATACGGATATAACCGCCCGGGCGCTCTTTGAAACGAGGGCCCAGTTCGGAGAACAGCTTACCAACAGTCTCTTTGTTACGGAGACGATCAAACGCCAGACGACGGTTGGCTACGCTGTCTTCCTTGGCCAGGGTGATCAGCGGTTCAGCAACACGGCGCAGCTCTTTAGCTTTCGGCAGTGTCGTTTTGATTACTTCATGCTCTACCAGGGAAGCAGTCATGTTCTTGAACATCGCCTTGCGATGTGAACTGTTCCGGTTGAGCTTGCGGCCACTCTTACGATGACGCATGGCACAAACTTCCTCATTCTACCATCTGCCCTGCACCCACTCTGTTGGAGTGAGTGAAAAAGCCAATGGCTGCTTAAGCAGAAATCTTGTCGTCGCCCTTCAGGCTGGCCGGTGGCCAGTTGTCGAGACGCATACCCAGGCTCAGACCACGGGAGGCCAGAACGTCCTTGATCTCGGTCAGGGACTTCTTACCCAGGTTCGGGGTCTTGAGCAGTTCAACCTCAGTGCGCTGAATCAGGTCACCAATGTAGTAGATGTTTTCTGCCTTCAGGCAGTTAGCACTACGTACGGTCAGTTCGAGATCATCCACAGGGCGCAGCAGAATAGGATCAACTTCATCCTCTTCCTTAACTGGCTCTGGTTCAGGCTCGCCTTCCAAATCAACGAATACAGCCAGCTGCTGTTGCAGAATGGTTGCAGCACGACGGATAGCTTCATCCGGGTCCAGAGTACCGTCGGTTTCCAGATCAAGAACCAGCTTGTCCAGATCGGTACGCTGCTCAACACGAGCGCTTTCAACGACATAGGAGACGCGGTAAACAGGGCTATAGGTGGCATCCAGTTGCAGACGGCCAATAGCACGAGTCTCTTCTTCATCCTGATGACGGCTGTCAGCAGACTCATAACCGCGGCCACGCGCTATTCTTAGCTGCATGTTCAAGTCGCCTTTCTCATTCAGATTGGCGATCACATGATCCGGGTTTACGATTTCAACATCGTGGTCCAACTGGATATCCGCAGCAGTCACAGGGCCGGAACCTTTTTTGGTCAGACTCAGTGTTGCTTCGTCACGGCCGGTCATGCGAATGGCAAGACCTTTGAGGTTCAGCAGGATGTCAATAACATCTTCCTGAACACCTTCAATCGCACTGTATTCATGCTGTACACCATCAATCTCAACTTCAGTCACGGCACAGCCGGGCATGGAAGAAAGAAGGATACGACGCAAAGCATTGCCCAAGGTATGTCCAAAACCACGCTCAAGCGGTTCCAGAGTTACCTTAGCGCGCGTCAGGCTAATTTCCTCGACATCAATGTGTCTAGGAGTAAGAAATTCAGTAACCGAATTCTGCATGGATGTTACACCCCACCTAACTGTCTATCCCTTACTTGGAGTACAGCTCGACGATCAAGTTTTCGTTGATGTCGGCTGACAGGTCACTCCGCTCGGGCAGCACCTTGAAGGTACCTTCCTTTTTGCTGGCATCAACTTCAACCCAGGTAGAAAACCCACGCTGAGCGGCCAGTTCAAGGGCTGCATTAATACGCAGCTGGTTTTTAGCCTTTTCGCGGATGGCGACAACATCGCCAGGCTGAACCTGATAGGAAGGAATGTTTACTGTCTTTCCATTTACCAGGATGGCTTTGTGGCTTACCAGCTGACGTGCTTCGGCACGGGTGGAACCGAATCCCATGCGGTAAACTACATTATCAAGGCGAGACTCAAGCAGTTGCAAGAGGTTTGCACCAGTTGCACCTTTCTTGCGATCAGCGGCCTTATAGTAGTTACGGAACTGCTTCTCCAGTACGCCATAGATACGACGAACTTTCTGCTTTTCACGAAGCTGTACACCGTAGTCAGAAAGACGGCCACGACGCTGACCGTGCTGACCTGGAGCTATTTCTGCTTTGCACTTTGACTCGAGTGCACGGACGCCGCTCTTCAGAAAAAGATCAGTGCCTTCACGACGAGACAGTTTGCACTTTGGACCAATATATCTAGCCATTTATACCGACTCCTGCTTATACACGACGCTTTTTAGGCGGACGACAACCGTTGTGGGGGATCGGGGTAACATCAGTGATGTTAGTGATCTTGTAACCACAAGCGTTCAATGCGCGTACAGCGGATTCGCGGCCAGGACCAGGTCCTTTCACGCAGACATCCAGATTCTTCAGACCGTATTCAGCGGCAGCCTGACCTGCACGCTCGGCAGCAACCTGGGCTGCAAACGGCGTGCTCTTACGAGAACCACGAAAACCGGAACCGCCGGCTGTGGCCCAGGCCAGAGCATTGCCCTGACGATCGGTAATAGTCACGATAGTGTTGTTAAAAGAAGCGTGGATGTGAGCTACTCCGTCAACAACCTGCTTTTTAACCTTCTTACGTGAACGAGTACCTGGCTTTGCCATATCAGAATAAATCCTGTTTCATAAGAACGGTATTACCATTCTTAATTGATACTTACTTACGAATAGGCTTGCGAGGACCCTTACGGGTGCGAGCATTCGTCTTGGAACGCTGACCACGAACCGGCAGACTGCGACGGTGGCGGATACCACGGTAGCAACCCAGATCCATGAGGCGTTTAATGTTCATGCTGATTTCACGACGCAGATCACCTTCAACATCCAGCTTGGCGATTTCGCCACGCAGGGATTCCAGTTGATCTTCGCTCAGATCAGCGATTTTGGCTTCTGGCTTAACGCCAGTGGATTCGCACAGCTTTTTGGCTGTGGTCTTGCCGATGCCGAATATGTAGGTCAACGAGATAACAGCATGTTTGTTATCCGGAATGTTGACGCCAGCAATACGGGCCATTCAATCGTCTCCGTTTGTTTTCTCCGTGAGTTCATCCTTGTCTTTAAAGACAGGGACATTTTGAGTTCACGGTTATTTTCGCCTGTAGACTTACTTGACCAACTTTACAGCCAGCCATGCGACATTTATCGACTTCGCAATCTATAGGCAGATAACACGGACCGGAGCAGCACCTGAAGATACTGTTGAGAATGCGACGAAGCACGCCCATCCAGTCCATTGTTAGATGCTTACACAACTAACAGGTCGAAAGGCGGAAATTTTAATCCCACCTACGACAAAATACAACCGCTCATGATGCTCATGAGCGGTTGTATTTATCTGTAGCCTTGTGAGGTCAGACCATAACAGCCCGGGCTAACCCGAAAGACCTCATACACAATCAGCCTTGACGCTGTTTGTGTCGCGGCTCAACGCAGATCACACGAAC
>NZ_JAHHPR010000617.1:0-1993 GCF_024606255.1 Endozoicomonas sp. SESOKO3 | reverse complement strand
GGCTGCTCCCTTCCAGATTCCAGTTTATTCAGGAAACCCTTTTTTCGGATCAAGAGTCGATGCAGAAAACCGATGAATCGTCTTATCAGTCTTCATCATCCTCAATGGATTGCTGATCACACTCGATGGCTATGTCGCTTCCCAAGTCAGCCGTTTCCAGCGTCTGTCTGGGCAGCTCCTTTTTCACTCGCACCCCCAGATTCAAGAACTGATCCGCCTGAGAGATCAGATTCCCCCGACCGTGCTTCAAGGTGCCCATAGCGTCATCGTATGTACCTCTGGCACTGGTCAGTTGCTGATCCAGCTTTTCCATCTTCTCAACAAAAATACGAAGTTTGTCGTACACTTGGCGAGCCTTGTCAGCCAGCTTTCGGGCATTGGCATTCTGTCTTTCTATTGTCCAGAGGTTAGACACTGTTCTGAGTGTGGCCAAAAGTGTGGTGGGTGTTACCACCACAATACGCTTCTCAAAAGCCTCATTGAATAATTGCTGGTCATGCTGGAAGGCCACCATGAAGGCAGGTTCAACCGGCATGAACATAAAGACAAAGTCTGGCGCTTTAACCTCTGGCAGTGAGGGATAATCTTTCTCGTTAAGACTGTGGATGTGGTTCCGTATGCTTTGTATATGTCTCTTCAGAGCGGCTTCACGCTCGGCATCGGTTTCCGCATTGACATAACTCAGGTAGTCCACCAGCGAGACTTTGGAGTCAATAATCAGATGCTTTTGTTCGGGTAGATAGACGATAAAGTCAGGCCGTTTGTTCTGGCCTTCTTCATCCTTGAAATTGGCTTCCCGCTGGTACTCCTGCCCTTTGATCAGGCCACTGCTCTCCAGAATCTTTTCAACTTGCAACTCACCCCAATTACCCTGTAGCTTTTTATCACCTTTCAGAGCTCTGGCAAGGTTGCCTGCTTCATCGGTGATCTTCTGGTTCAGATTATGCAGGGTCTCCAGCTGCTGTTTGAGCGCAGCCCGACCTTCGTTGTCCGCTTTTCTGGCTTCTTCGACCTTGTTTCGAAACTCGCCGAGTTGTTCCTTGAAAGGTTTCAGCAGGTTTTCCAAACCTGCCTGATGCTGTTGTGAAACCGATTGACTCTTGGCTTCCAGAATCTCATTTGCAAGATTACCAAACTCCTCCTTAAGCACTTGTTTATTGTCTTCCAACTGCCGCAATGACTTGTCATTTTGCAACTGTTGCTCTTCAAGCCTGACCTTCAATTCCCGAACCTGCTTTTCTGCAGTAAACCGGGCTTCCTGCTCATCCCGATGTTTTAACAGACCTTCCCTGAGTGACTCTTCTCTTTCCTGAACTCTGTGTTTTTCATTATTCAGCAGGGTTTCCAGTTTTCCTTTTATAATGTGCAGGTCGCGATTATCCCATTGCAGCTTGTCCCTTTCACTGAAAAGCTGATCCTGCTCTGCGACAAGTTCAGAAATTCTGAGCCCCTGCTGATGCATCTGTGCAGTCAGCTTTGCCAATCCGGCAGCCGCTCTTTGTCTGGCAAACAGCCAGGATAATCCGGAACAGATCAAGATCAGGACAATAGCCGCAGCCATTTCAATTGCAGACATGCACGCACTCTCATCAGCACAGGTTACTACTGATGAACATTACGGTATTTTTACTGAAATCAACAGCTCAGTGCTGTTGCCTATCTCTGCCACTTTCGTGCTCCGAAAAGTACTTTCTGCCATACTTGGTGACACATTAACCCGGACTTCCCCCCATGAGTAAAGAGATTAATGCAGTCAGCCAATGGCTTAAAGAGGTCGTGATTGGCCTGGATCTCTGCCCCTTTGCAGCCTGGCCAGAGCAACACAACCAGATTCGAATCACCCTCTCAAGGGATACCACGGAAGACGCTCTGCTGGAGACGTTGCAGTCTGAACTGACACTTGCTGCCGAGACACCTGCCAGTGAACTGGAGACCACCCTGATTGTCATCGCGAACATGCTTGAGGATTTTGACGACTATAACCAGTTTCTGC
>NZ_JAHHPR010000616.1:0-2273 GCF_024606255.1 Endozoicomonas sp. SESOKO3 | reverse complement strand
CCCTTACCTGACTTTCTAAAGTAATCCTCTATCTTAACTATATGTGCATTCAGATCTACATATTCTGATGCGAAAGGATCAAGCATCAGGCCCAAGAGATCAATTAAATTCAAGAATTGATTATTCCAGGCTACTAATTCAGGTTCATTTTCACCATATTCTTTTATAAGCGCGAGCATTCGCTCAGCTGTTATTTGCTGTCGCTTATAAATCGATATTCCGTTCCTGTCAATGCCATCGTTGAGCAGCTTGGCAGCGTCTCTTAGTAATGCCTCGGCTGATGTATTGCTTTGCTCAGATTCTAAGGAATCCTCCAATTGTTGCAAAAATTTAATGCGTTCTGTTGCTAAAAATTTCAGTCCAGAGAATACTAAAGATGATTTTGCAACATTTTCTTTTAAAACATCTTGATCTTTTATCGGTCCATCTTCACCTAATAGCCCATCTTTTTGCAGATGGAGTCTGGGTATTCCAGCCATGTAAGCGGCGTGAAGCAGGAACGAATTAAAAAAAACATGGGCTCCTTGAGAGGAAGCATCACTTGAATTTATGGCTGCATAGTAAGCCAGCATCAAATATGCAAGGCTTTGTTGATGTTGCGAATTGTTCGGATCGACAGGAGACTCGGTACTCTGGATATGAGATAGAGTTTCCAGGATTGCATTCTGACTTTGGTCAACGTCAACCTGAAGAGTAGCCTCCACTTGCTTGATCATGCCTGCAATTGTCAGGTTGTCACTGGGGGGCGTTTCCGGGATGTTGTTCAGCAGAGCGGTTATACTGTCTTCCGGGAGGCCTGAATTCAATTTCCGGATAATTTCAACAATTTGTTCACGGGACATTGGCGGGAGCGAAAGGTCCGTTAAAGGCTGCATCTGTTGTGCTCCAGCTCCCTGCGGTTCTTGCTGTTCCTGACTCTTATTTACTTCTTGCTCATTCACGGGGTTCATGGCAAAGATAAGTTCAGTATCATTCGGGGTGACCAAAGGGAATGCCCCCATAAGAGCATTATGGTTAATTAAATCGGATAGTAAGTCAGACCCTTTTGCTCCCTTTTCTTGAAAAAACCTCTCATCTACTGGCGTTGGTAAAGGGTTTAATGCCAGCAAGGTTGAGCAAGGGCAAACCATAATGAGACCGAGGGAAACTGAAAATAGTTGATTGGTCTTGCTATGATGGGAATGTATCGATGAACTTGCCGTTCTCAGTGATTGAGGCTTGGAGCTGCCGATCATTTTACTTAAGCCCGTGTTTGAATGCCCCCGAAAAGTAGTCCAGGAATTGCAGCAGTGCCAAATTTTATTTTGTAGCCACCAGCATCTGACCTGACACTCACACGTTCATTGTCGTTTGTAACGTCATGCCAGATTCAGAAGACCTGCTCTATTTAAAGTGTACTTTGCCTGATTCCAGAATTTACACGGGCGTCCGATCACAGCACATTTTTCCTGACGGGTTCGCTCTGGCTTAAATAACACCTTCGCCACATGCGTTTTGAACGCGGCAAAAAGTCTCTCTGGATACTCCCACGACTTTGCACGCACGGAAAACATTATTGAGCTGATCAGCCAGTTTTAATGATACTGGCTTGTGATAAATAGCAGGATAGTAATACCGTTTCATTGGGGGTTAGCTGCACAATGACATCTGCTAACTCCCAATTGAAAACGGAACACCTGTTAACTCATATTTTCGAGCTCTTCCCAACGCTCCATCTTCTCTTCGATATCTTGATTGACGGTTTCCAGACGTGCCAGAGTGGTTTGCACAACCTCCTGATCACCCTGATAGAAAGACGGATCGGCGATAGCCTCTTCCAGCTGGATTAACTCTTCTTCCAGTTTTTCAAGCTCTCCCGGCAAAGCATCCAGCTCACGCTGAAGCTTGTAACTGAGCTTTTTCTTTTTCGATTCTGGCTGAGTTTGAATATTGGGTTCAGCTTTCGTTTGTGGCTTACTGGTTTGAGGCTCAGCAACCAGCTGATTTACCTCCCCTCCCTGTCTGAGCCAATCTTCAAAGCCGCCGACATATTCTTTAATCTTGCCATCAGGCTGGAATACGAGGGTACTGGAAACCACATTATCGAGGAATTCACGATCGTGACTGACCAGCAGCACCGTGCCCTGAAAGTCCACCAGCAGTGACTCAAGCAACTCAAGTGTTTCGACGTCGAGATCGTTGGTAGGCTCGTCCATCACCAGCAGATTAGCCGGCTTACTGAAGAGTCTCGCCAACAGCAAACGGTTTCGCTCTCCACCGGACAACGCCTTAAC
>NZ_JAHHPR010000615.1:0-1024 GCF_024606255.1 Endozoicomonas sp. SESOKO3 | reverse complement strand
CTGGACCCGGCAAAGCTGGAGCATGTCACCCGCTCCTACATCAGCTATCACCAGACACAACAGGGCACAGCGGGACAGGACGCTCTGGGCCAGTTGCTGCTGGCTGCCCGTCTCAGGGCTATAACAGGTGGGCAGTCAGGCTCAGCCTGGGACACCCTGGCGCAGTTGCAAAAAATAGTGTCTGTGGATGTTAACCTTCAACGGGTGACCGGCTGGGATCACCAGCCTCCTGCGACAACGACTGAAACCCATGCCCCGCCTGTGGCGACCTGGCAAAAGCTGGCACGGTACAACCTGCCCGCCGAACTTTATAAACTTCTGGATTTGTTTTCCGGTGGCGAAGGTTTTGTTAAACCGATTCTTGGCTCGGGAGAAATACTTTCCGGGCGCGGGATGTCTCTGGGTCGTTTGTATCACGAAATAACCATTACCCTTGAACACGAACAGTACTTGTACCAGAGCCGTCTTGACGGCGATCCACCGACTCTGACGGTGGGCATAAAAGATACGACTTTTGATAACCCTAAGGCTATCGCTATTGGAAAGTTGTTCGGCACAGCCCTGCTAAACCATCCCGATGTGAAGGCTCTCAGTGAGGCTCAAAAGGACTTGCGGGCGACCTGGGGATTGTCGGCATCCACCAAGGGCGGTCGTTATGGCCTGACCACAGGACTAGCGCTGACTGCTTTTCCAGGTCAGAAAGACCGCCTGTACACACGGTTTATTGATGGCATCGGCACGAGCGATCACAACTGGCAGTTTGCTTCCGGGTCGGTTGCGGATTTCGCCGAGGTTCTCTACTCGTTGTCCACCCGGCATGATCAGGATGAACTGACAGAAGCTTTTCAACGGGTTCGGAACTACCACCGTCTGAACCCCTTGGTATCTCTGGACACTTTTACTTCGGCACTGGTGGAGACCCACAGGAATCTGCCGGATTTTCAGGCGGGTCTGACTCTGCGGCAGGCGATCGGAAGTGGTGGGTACACTTTTCTGAAAACGTCCCTCAAGGTGAAGAGTACCC
>NZ_JAHHPR010000614.1:0-1420 GCF_024606255.1 Endozoicomonas sp. SESOKO3 | reverse complement strand
AATCTATGGCAAGAAGGACGAACGATCATGGGAAGAAAAAGCCACTATTTCCCATAACGCTAGTGTCAGTTTTGCCACCTTCAGCAAAGATGGTCGCTATCTAGTAACCACCAGTTGGGATCAAAGGGCAAAAATCTATGGCCAGAGTGACGATGGGTCATGGGCAGAAAAAGCCATCATTCCACATGATGAGACTGTCTACTCAGCCACCTTCAGCCCCGATAGCCGCTATGTGGTGACCGCCAGCCTGGATAGGAAAGCGAAAATCTATGGCCAGATAGACGATGGGTCCTGGCTGGAAAAGGCCATTGTTTCCCATTTTGTTTCAGTTACCTTCAGCTCCGATAGTCGCCATGTGGTGATCACCAGAGATAATGGCAGTGCAAAGATCTATAGACTGGATACCGATGGATCATGGGAAGAAGAAGCCATCATTTCCCATAATGGAAAGGTCAAGTCAGTCAAATTCAGTCCCGATAGTCGCTGTTTAATGACCTCCAGTGACGATAACAAGGCGATAATCTCTGGCCAGGATAAAAACGGATCATGGCAAGAAAAAGCCACCATTTCCGATTACCTGAGTCACTGCTCAGCTGGTACAACAGCCTGGGAGTTTCTTGAATCAATTTCCGGTTACCTAAGAAAGTGCTCAGCCAAATTCAGCGCCGATAGCCGCCATATGGTGACCGCCAATTTAGGTGACAAAGCGAAAATCTATGGTGAGAAGGACGATGGATCATGGGAACAAAAAGCCATCATTTCCCATAACAAAAATGTCTACTTTGCCAAATTCAGCCCCGATAGCCGTCATGTCATCACCTGCAGTAATGATCTCATGATGAAAATCTATAGCCTGAAGATCGATGGATCATGGAGAGAAAAAGCCATCATCTCCTATGATTGTTTTATTACATTAGCAACCTTTAGTGTCGATGGCCGCCATTTGGTCACTGTCAGTGTCGATGGAACGTGGAAAATTTATGGTCAGAACAGCGATGGATCATGGGAAGAAAAAGCCAGCACTTCCCATCCTGGTATTATCCGATCAGCCACCCTCAGCGCCGATGGCCATGTTTTGACCATCCATCAAGATGAGACGGCGAAAATCACTGAACTAAGTATGAATGAATGATGGTTTGCTGTTATCCCACATTATTCTTCTACAACAGCTCTTTCCAGACCCCACTGAAGATACTTCTCAAACTCCCGGGGAGTCACCTAACGTTCAATGGGGAAATGGTTGTGAGTTTCAGGTATTAACCCAGAGTTGCACTCTGCATATTATGAAAGACAGAAACCTGCTTTCTGCTTATTGAACATTTGCACGGATCAAAGCCCTGTTTTCCTATTAGTTAGGCTTACATCAATGTCGTGAACTTTTAAGCTAAAACCGAGTCTATCTTCCAGAATCAATTTTGAA
>NZ_JAHHPR010000613.1:0-1936 GCF_024606255.1 Endozoicomonas sp. SESOKO3 | reverse complement strand
GCTTGAGCATTCTTGCAGACCTTCCCGCATGGCTGTTGCTGGCCATTCTCCCTGACCACTGTCAAGTCACAGGTTTGTGGCCCGCTGTGGGCTATTCTTTTGTGATGCCACAGGGCTCTATTATTCTTGCAGACCTTCCCGCATGACTGCTGCTGACCATTTTCCCCGACCAATGTCGCCTCACAGGTTGGCTGATGCTTGTTGTGGAATAGGCGTTTGTGATCAAACAGAGCTTGAGTATTCTTGCAGACCTTGCCGCATGGCTGCTGCTGGCCATCCCCACCGACCACTGTTTCGTTACAGGCTTGTGGTTCTGTGTGGACTCTTCTTTTGTGGTCCCACAGAGCTCTGCTGTTGTTGAAGACCTTCCCGCATGAGTGCTGTTGACCATCCTTCCCGACCACTGTTGCCTCACAGGTTGGTCGCTGCCCGCTGTGGAATTTGCGTTTGTGTTCTACCAGGGCTTGAGCGTTCTTGCAGACCATGCCGCATGGCTGCTGGCCATCCTCACTGACCACTATTCCGTCACAGGTTTGTGGCCCGGTGTGGGCTCTTCTTTTGTGTTCCCAAAGGGCTTTATAACTCTTGCAGACCTTCCCGCATAACTGTTGCTGACCATTCTTACCGATCACTGTTTTCTCACAGCTCAGTTGCCCGCTGTGGAATTTAAGCTTGTGATCCGACAGAGCTTGTTCTGTGACTGTCTGGCAAAGATGAGATGAACTCTGACCCAATTGGGATGATTCTATCGTTGTTTGATGTGTTTCTGAAGTCTCAAACAGGGAGGTTAACTGGCCGAGCGTATCGCAAATTCCGACTTCTTCGGGAAGACTTTGTGGAAGGATTAGCTCATTGATGGTCGAAACACCAACGGCGTTGGAGAGAAAATTCACATTATAATTGAGTTGGCCGGCAGCATCAGTTGTATAGTCAGCGTCAGCATTCATTGGGTATGTAATGTATACAGGATCAAAATGACCCATGCATCTAAAGCAGTGTCCATTGACCAAATGGGGACACGAGCTTTTTCCGGAGTCTAACGGCCACTCAGAGGGCTCTCTGCTATCTGACGATGGGCGGAATTGACAAACGCCACGACAGGGATGGATGAAACAATCTAAACCCAAAGTATGCAGGTGTTGTTGGGGGTTCCCGTTACCGCTTCCAGAGCCAGAATACAGACGGCTAACGAAAGAGTCTGCAGGATCGGCCGCGGCTTCCGTGGCATGCTGACCTGATGATTTTGATGGTTGGTATGATTGTTGACTATGTCCTGAGCCAAGAACCATAGTGATGGTTGCAAACGGGTCATCCTGACTGGCTTCTTGTTGTTCGATCAGATCAAACGACGATGATTTTATGTTTAAGTGGCTTTTTAAAAGCCAGATGATATCGACAAGCACTTCTAATGGTAACCATGAATAAGCGGTGGCACCCGGAGGAGCGTCTTTGATAGTCAGGGTCAGCAGGCCAGTGGCGTAAACCGATTGCCAGGAAATCGCTTCAATAATGGTCGTTTCTACTCCGTGGCCCCAAGATCTGCGGGGTTTGTCATCAGGCGATGAATCTGGTCCTGCATAGTCTTTTGTGTTGGTAGTGTCTGAAGGGTTTCCAACACGCTTTACAAAAAAGCTCTGGTTTGGAAATATTCTAGTCTGTTCAAGCTCGACAATATAATGTCCTGTAAACGGTTCGGTCTGACAGGCGACAGGACATGTCAGCAAAAGCAGTGCCGCAAAGAGTGAATGTTTAATAATTATAGCCGCGCGTTCCAGTTGATAGAGACGAAGGATAGATCAAGAAAATATGTGTGTTTCTCTGTCAAAGATTTTCTGTTAAAAACTAGCAGCCTGTCGGACTTAAGCGTCCGTAGCGAGGATTGCAGCAAATTGGTCTGAAAATCCGCTTTTGTTCGTCAAATAGCTCGCTATTCTCC
>NZ_JAHHPR010000612.1:0-3947 GCF_024606255.1 Endozoicomonas sp. SESOKO3 | reverse complement strand
ACCAGAATGCAAGGATAGAATTATTAAACACTCATTCTTTGCGGCAATGCTGTTAATGCTACTGTCGTTGTCTGTCAGCTGTTCGGCCGGCTCGTTGACAAGACGTTTTATTTTCGAGCATAGACAGGATGTAGATTCTCTGAAACAAAATTTTTCTATAAAACGTGACTGGCATACGTTGTCGGGCAACCCGTCCGATATTGCCGATATAAACGACGATAAAGAAACAGATTTAGCACATGATAAAAAACGACATAGATCATTTAGTTATGGGATAAAAAAGAACATCATTGAGTCGATTTCGTGGCAATGGCTTTACGCTACGAATCTGCTGATTGCTTGCGAACTGATCCTGAACACAGAGGCCCATTTGAGCGTCACCCCCTATTTCTGGCTTCCTGTAGAAGTGGTTGTCGCTGCCGGTTGGCTTTTAAAAAACTATAGCAACCCCGATACAAAGCCATTTGACCCGATTGAGCAACAGGCGAATCAGGGTCATCCGTTTGCAACCATCACTGCGGTGTTTGGCTCCGGAAATAATCCACCACAATGCCAGTCGTCAGAATCACCCAGCCAGCAAGCCCCGCAAACCACCCTCCCGCCTATAAGCTCTTTTATCAGCCCTTTTAATAATGGCTATAGCGGCGGTAACGGAGGCCATCAGCAACACCAGCACACTTTAGGTTTGAATTGTTTTACCCATCCCTGCCATGGGAGTTGTCACTTCCGCCTCTCATCCAATAGCAGTGAGCCTGCTGATTGGCCTATGAATCGTCTGGAAAGCTCATGGTTCCAATTGCCTGCTGGACACTGCTTAAGTGACATGGGGCATTTTGACCCTGCAAATGCTATGGCGTCCAGGCAAAACCCTCTTTTTAATACATTGAATGATCTTTCTGACATTCAGCTCTCATTCGATTCTGAGCCACTATTTGATGGCACTGATAGTGACCTTGAAGACTCAATCCAGAATGCTATTGATGCTACCGTGTCACTCAATGATGATGCGCCATTGCCCGGGTATTTGTCTTCCATCGCTGATGATGTTGAGGTCATTAATCGGTCACTCAATCTACAGAGTCTTCCCGAAGAAGACGGGATGGCCTTTACGCTTAACTATTCAGAAACACAACACACCACCTCGAAGTCATCCCAATTGGATCAGAGCCGACCCGATCTTTCCCAGACAGGCGCAGCACAAGCCACAGTCGACAGTGATCAAAGAATATGTGAGGAGACCGTTGTCGCGAAGGATGGCCAGCCAGGGGCATGCGGGAAGGTCTGCAAGAATGCCAGAGCCCTGATGAATCACAAAGGCAGATATCACACAGGGCAAAAAAACTGTGACGTGACCGTGGTCGGAAAGGATGGACAATCACGGCCATGCGGGAAGGTTTGTAAGAATGCTGACGCCCTGGTGAATCACAAAAACAGATACCACAGCGAGCAAAAAATCTGTGAGGCGGCCGTGGTCGGGAAGGATGGCCAGTCACGGCCATGCGGGCGGCTCTGCAAGAGTGTTGGCGCCCTGGCGACTCACAGAAGCGGTTTTCACACCGGGCAAAAAACATGTGACGTGACCGTAGTCGGGGAGGATTGCCAGCAGCAGCCGTGCGGTAAGCTCTTCAAGAATGCTCGAGCTCTGTCGGATCACAAAAGCTTATGCCACGGTGAGCAACGAACCTGTGAAGTGATCGTGGTCGCGGAGCATGGTCAACCGCGACCATGCGGGAAGCCCTGCAAGAATGCCAGAGCCCTGAGGTATCATAAAAAACAAGACCACTGCGGACGAAAAGTTTGTAAAGTGATCATGGTCGGGAAGGATGGTCGGCAGCGACCGTGCGGGAAATACTTCAAGAATGTTCAAGCCCTGTCAACTCACAAAAGCGGATACCACAGCGGGGAACGAACCTGTGACATGAGCGTGGTCGGGGCGGGTGGTCAGCAGCGGCCATGTGGGAGAGTCTGCAAGAATTCTAAAGCCCTGTCGAATCACAAATACGCCGCCCACAGAGGGCAAAAATTCTGTGACGTGACTGAATGCCGGGAGGATGACCAGCAACGGCCAAGCGGGAAGGCCTACAAAAATTCACAATGCCTATGGGATCACAAAAGAAGACATCGAAAACGCAAGCCTGTTGATCTGAACGAGGACGATGAGCTTAGTCCATCAGCAGATAAAGTGAATAAGTGTGAAGACCAAGGGAAACTAACGGACTAATACATATAAGCTCGCTATTCTCCTCACAAAACCGAAATTTCAGCCTCAATTTTCTGCCGTCCTCGCAACGGGGCCGTTTGGAAGGGCACTGTTCTTTGTCAGCCTGCTGGATTTTGACATAAAGCACATCCATTTTCTTGATCTATCCTTCTTCTCTGTAAACCAGAATGCAAGGATAGAATTATTAAACACTCATTCTTTGAGGGAATACTGTTAACGCTGTTGTCGTTGTCTGTCGCCTGTTCGGCCGGATCGTTGACAAGATGTTTTATTTTCGAGCTTAAACAGGATTCAGATTCTCTAAAACAAAACTTTTCTATAAATCGTGACTGGCATACGTTGTCGGTCAATCTGTCCGATATTGCCCAAATAGACGACTATGCAGAACGAGATTTAGCACCTGATAAAAAACGACATAGGACATTTAATTATGGAATACAAAAGACCATCATTGAGTCGATTTCGTGGCAGTGGCTTTACGCTACGAATCTGCTGATTGCTTACGAACTGATCCTGACCACCAAACAGTTTCCCACGAGCGACACCCCTTATTTATGGCTTCCAACAGAAGTGGTTGCCGCTGTCGATTGGTTTTTAAAAAACTATTGTGTCCCCGATACACAGCTGTTTAACCCGATTGAACAACAGGCGAATCAGGATCACCCGTTTGCAACCATCATTACGGTGTTTGGCTCCGGAAATAATCCACCACAATACCAGTCATCAGAATCATTCAGCCAGCAAGCTCCACAAGCCACCCTTTCACCCATTAGTTCTTTAATTAGACCGCTGAATAATGACTATAGCGGTGGTAACGGAGGCTATCAGCAACAACAGCACACTTTGGGTTTAAATTGTTTCATCCATCCCTGTTATGGCTTTTGTCGATTCCGCCGCCCCCCATCTGGTAGCAGTGGGCCCGCTGAGCGGCCCCTGAATACCTCTGAAAGCTCAGGCTCTCACTTGGCTACTGGACAGTGCTTTAGTTGCGTGGGGCATTATGATCCTGCAAATTCTATGAAGTTACGACAAAACCCTCTTTTCAAAACATTGAATGATCTTTCTGACATTCAGCTCCCATTCGATTCTGACCCACTAATTGATGGCATTGATGGCCACCTTACAGACTCAATCCAGAATGCCATTGAAGCTATCGGGTTACTCGATGATGATGTGCCAATGCTCAACCATTTGTCTTCCATCGCTGATGATTTTGAGGCCATTGATGGGTCACTCGATCCAGAGAGTCTTCTCAAAGAAGACGAGGTTGCCTTTACGCTTAACCATTCAGAAACACAACAAACAACCTCTAAGTCATCCCATTTGGATCAGAGCCAACCTCAGCTTTCCCGGGCAGGCGCAGCACAAGCCAAAGCCGACAGCGGTCAAAGAACCTGTGCGGTCTCCGCGGTCGGCAAGGATGGCCAGTCACGCGCATGCAGGAAGGTCTGCAATAATGCTCAAGCTCTGTTTGATCACAAAATCAAAGACCATGGCAAGCAACAAATCTGTGAAGTGATCGTGGTCGGGGAGGATCGTCAACAGCGGCCATGCGGAAAGGTTTGCAGGAATGCCATAGCCCTGATGATTCAAAAAAGACAAGAACACTCCGGGCAAAAAGTCTGTGAAGTGATCGTGGCCGGGGAGCATGGCCAGCAAGGACCATGCGGGAGAGTCTACAAAAGTGCTGCATCTCTATCGAGTCACAAAAGCGGATACCACAGCG
>NZ_JAHHPR010000054.1:0-1603 GCF_024606255.1 Endozoicomonas sp. SESOKO3 | reverse complement strand
CTTTGGTGTCACCTGAACCGGCGCAGGCTGGTAGTGATTGACGAAGCCCGGAACCAGGACAAATACCAACTCTTACAGGAACCAGAAATGACACCAGGCATTGGGCAAATAAACGGCAACTCACGTATTGTCGACTCACTCCCGACATCATCCGGGCGATCCCAATCAGAGTCGCCAACCGGTATCGGTATGGGAAGGGAGATCACTGCATCTTACCAGCGTGAATCTCTATTATTGGGGAAACTGCCCATAGAAATTAAGTATAAAATCATTGATTCTTTGGATCTTCCAACGGTAGCTCTTTTAAAACGGACATGCACAGAGTTGTACGATGTTATCGAACAAGGTGATGTCATGGCGAAGGCCTGGTATGGCCGGTTTCCTTCAGCACATCAGGCTCAACTAAAGGCATTCATCAGTACAAAAGACAAGGACCAACTCAGTGACTGGCTGGGGCGGTTTACGAGTGATGAGGCGCTAATCAAATCACTTGTGGAACGCCGGGAGAGTCATGAATTTCCTGCTATTTTCTATTTCACCATCAGTAGACTGATGTCTGAATGCATATTATTTAGACCAGTTGAAGATGGCGTAATTTCTCATCATCGTATCAGGGTTCGAGCAGCCACCTTCAGTGGCGATGGTCGCCATGTGGTGACCAGGGCTAAAGCTACTGATCTCTTTAAAGATACAGCGAAAATCTCTGGTCATAACATCAGTCAATCATGGCATGTAAAAGCTGAGATTGTTCACACTGGTTCTATCAACTCAGCCACCTTTAGCCCCGATAGCAATCATTTGGTCACCGCCAGTGATGATCACACGGCGAAAATCTGTGGTCTCAGGGCCGATGGGTCATGGGAAGTAAAAGTCACTATTACTCATGATTATGCGGTCAACTCAGCCACCTTCAGTCCCGATAGCACTCTTGTGGTGACCGCCAGTTCTGATCACACGGCGAAAGTTTACGGTCAGGAAAAAAATGGATCGTGGGTACCAAAAGCCAGCATTTTCCATGCAAATTTGGGCTTCTCAGCCACCTTCAGCGCTGATGGGCGCTATGTGATAACCGCCGGTGCTGATGGCAAGGCGAGAATCCATGCTCAGGAGGACGATGGATCATGGCTGGAGAAAGGCTCCATTCCCCATGATAGAATTGTCAGATTAGCCACCTTTAGTTCCGATGGCACCCATGTGGTGATCGCCAATGACGCTTACAAGGTGGAAATCTTTGGCCAGAAACCCGATGGATCCTGGGAGCCAGAGGCTAACATTCCTCATTCTCATTGGATCTCTTCAGCCACTTTCAGCCCCGATGGGAGTCATGTGGTGACTGCCAGTGGCGATAATACGGTGAAAATTTACGGTCAGAAGGCCGGTGGATCATGGGAACCAAAAGCCATCATTCGCCATGGGGGTTCTGTGAGATCAGCCACTTTCAGCGCCGATGGCCGCCATCTGGTGACCGCCAGTCATGATAAAACGGTGAAAATCTATGGTCTTAAGGGCGGAGTCTGGAAAGAAAAGGCCCGCATTGCCCATGACGGCGAGGTCAATTCAGCTGTTTTCAGTGCTGATGGTCGTCATGTGGTAACCGCCAGTA
>NZ_JAHHPR010000611.1:0-6512 GCF_024606255.1 Endozoicomonas sp. SESOKO3 | reverse complement strand
CGAAAACGAAAGCTTGATGATGCAAAGTCAAGTGATTGATTTCTGCTTGTCATAGACTCAGAAGGCTCTATTTCGAATACCCCTTTTTTGCAGCAGCGGGTTTTTTATGTCTAAGCATGGTGTGTATCACAGATGCAAGGGGCAAAGGGTATAGTTTTGAAAAAACGATTTTTAGTAGCGTTGCTGTCGCTGCTCTCTTTGTCTGTCATATGTCAGGCCGAAACATTGGAAAGACATTTTATAGTCGAACTTGGACAGGATGGATTCTCCCCCGGCAGGACCCTTTCCATAAAGGCTTTACAGCCTGCATTGTCAGGCAACCCTTCATACTATGCCGACACACACGGCTGTGCTGGATCAGATTCTCTGCGAGCTGGCAAACAACACAGACTTGGCGGTTTCGAGGTGAAAACGTCCTTTTTTGAGTCAATCTCGTGGCACTTACTTGACGCCATCACTCTGGTGGCTGTTTACGAACTGGCCATGACCACCCATGACGCCGCTCTGAGTGGCACACCTCATTCATGGATACTTGTCGAAGCGTTTGTCGTTGTCGGCTCGCTTTTGAAAAGCTGCTGGAACCGAAATTCATGGTTGTTTACCCGGACGGATCAACCGGAAGCAAGTCAGGGTGATCCGTTCGTGATGAACATTACGATGCTTTTCGGACAAAGCCAAAATGGCCAACGAGAAAGCCAGCCGTCAGCATCATCCGGACAGCAAGCCCCAGGGGCGACCAGCTTCCGACTTTCAGGCTCTTTCACCAGTCCCCCTGATTCCGACTCTGGCGATGGAAATGAAGGTACTGAACAACATCAGCATACTCTGGGTTTAGATTGTTATGTAGATTCCTGCCGAGGCTTTTGTAAGCTCCGACCATCATCCTACGGCAGAGAGTCCGCTGAATGGGCGCTGAATTGGGAAGAAAGTTCGACAGGGCAAAGTCCTCATGTGATGACAGAAGTACAACCCTTTCAGCAACAATCCCATCTATTTACGATTGATATCAACCCGACAAATCATTGGCCCTCTTTGCACTCAGCGGATTCGGGGGCCGTTGGTGCAACTCGCGCTGATGGGCGTGAGTACATCGGGCAACTCACCTGTGACGTGAAAGAGGTTGGGCAGGATGACAAGGTGCGGTCATGCGGGACGGTCTGCAAGAATGCTACGGCTCTGAAGAGTCATAAAAAAAGAGACCACTGGACGCCACTTAAGTGGTTGATTGATGACATCGAAGAAATGGGAAGAGACCAAGGCTACACCAAACATAAATTTTGTGGCGACATAGTGGTCCGGATGGATGGCACATGGGATCCATGCTGGGTCTCCTTTGATAATGATCAAGCCATGATGTCTCACAAAACAGAATACCACTTCTGGCCAAAAAACTGCGTTCAGTCAGTGCTTGGAGAGAGAGGTCTGCAGTCATGCGGAAAGGTCTGCCGCAATTCTGAAGAGCTAGCGTATCACATAAGAATGCATCGAAAACGCAAGTTTGATGCCCGGCGGGATGATGACCCCAGTCATTCAGAAGAAAGTAGAGACTGATCCGGCTTCCTACCGGACTAAAACACGCTTCCTTTCTTGATCTGTCGCCTTCCTGATCTATCTTTCCCCTCTCTACTAATCAAAATGAAAATGAAAGGATAGAATAATGAGACTCCCGCTCTCGACAGCGCTAGTGTTGCTGCTTTTTTCGTTTTCTGTCATCTGTCAGGCCGAAACGTTGACGAGAAGATTTGTTGTCGAGTTTGAACAGACAAAACAGAGTTTTTCTATAAAGCGCGACCCGAATATGTTACCAGGCGACCCATCAGTCATTCCAGACACAAATGCCTTGGCAGGATCAGATCTGCCATCTGATTACAAACCACCCAGAGTTGGCAATGACGAAGCAAAGAAGACAACTGTTGATTACATTTCGTTGCGCTTGCTCTTCGCCACCCATCTGCTGGTTGCCTACGAACTGGTGCTGGCCACCAATGGCGGCTCTCCAAATTCCAAACCTTATTCATGGGTACCAGCAGAAGCGTTTGTGGCTGTCGGCTTGCTTTTGAAAAGCTATTGGAACCCCGATTCACCACTCTATAGCCCGACTGAAGAACTTGACCTGCTTGAGCAACAAGTTGAGCGACGAGAGGCGATTCAGGATCACCCGTTTGCAATCACCACTATGATGCTTCCCGGCAATGGTCAACAACAAGGTCAACAACAAAACCAGAAAGCAACATTATCCGGGCAGCAAGTTTCAGGGATGGCAACCCATACAAGCTGTTTCACCAACTCCCTGTCTTTCGGCTCTGGCGGTGGTCACGAAGGCCCTGGACAACATCAACATACTTTGGGTTTAAATTGTTACGTTGATTCCTGTAGTGGCGTTTGTAAACTGCAGCAATTATTCGCCGATGGTGAATCAACTGAAGGGTTACCGAATTCCATAGAAAATTCGACAGAACACGCTCATCATGCAATGACAGAAACACAACCCTTTCAACTATACGCCGATGCATTTACGTTTACGATGGAGATCGACCCAATAAATAACTATACACTGAGTGCAGGAGCGGCCTTTGAAAATGATGCGGCCGGGTCAATTGACTACGAGCCAGTAACCTGTGGATGCGGGACGATCTGTATTAATTTCAAGGCTCTTTTAAATCATCAAAAAAGAGATCACGGTAGTGGTAGCGGACGATCGGAGCAACGTAAGTATTTAAACGCTGTTTCCAAAAGAAGACGCCAAGAGCCCAAAACGGTCAACCAATCTGTGTCGGCAAACTTCGGGAACGATGGAGAGTTCTTCTGGAATCTTGAAGAGCCCGGGAATTACCAAAGCGTACGCCAAAAAACCGGGCCTGATGATGGGGAACATGACCTCAGTCCATCGAAAGATAAAGAGTGATTCGGCTTCTAAACGGCACAAAACGTGCTTTCGGGAGGGATAGGTATCTATGGAGGCAACTGCAACATGTGACGGCAAATTCGCCGAGTTCATAGTGAAGGTAGATGACATCCGGCAGTGGCTCTAGCCAGCAGTATTCTGGAAGTTACAGTGCCTTATTTGTCAAAGTAGACGTTCCCATCATTCCGGGTAATGTTCTGGAAGACATTTGCCGCCTTTTGCGGTAATTCCCGGATTCGGGCGAATAAAATAGATCGCGACAGTTTTGTAGTGGTGGTTTTTTTACCCGGTGCAACTTTTCTGTCGTTTTTTCAGTTGAAATAAAAACACACTTATTCTATTGATCTATCACTCTTTTGATCTATGTTTCTTCCTTCTCTACAAATCAGAATGTACGTATGAAATAGTGAGAAACTCATTCTTTGTGGCACTGCTGTTGCTGCCAGAGTCATTATCTATCATCTGTCAGGCCGAACCGTTGACAAGACGTGCAGTTGTAGAGTTTCAAGAAAATAATTTGGGGTCAATAACCCAGAGTTTTTCTACAAAGTGTGACATGAATACATTGTCGCTTAAATCGACAGATATTGCTGACACAAATGACCACGCGGAGTCAGATTTACCGCCTGATGCTAATCCACATGGACCTGGCGGTTATGAGTTGAAAACGACCCTTATTGAGTTTATTTCGTGTCAATCGCTTTATGCCACGAGTCTGCTGGTGGCTTACGAACTGGTCCTGAACACTAATGCAGCTTCCGGCTTCAAACCTTATTCATGGCTCCCAACAGATGTGTGTGTCGCTGCCGGCTGGCTTTTGAAAAGCTATTGGAATCGAGATTCACCGCTGTCTGGCTCGATGGAACAATCAGAGGCAAGTCAGTGTGACCTGTTTACGATTACCATTATGATGCTCCCCGGAAATAGCCAACGACAAAACGAACCATCAGAATCATCCGGTCAGAATGCCTTAAGGGCAAGCGCCATCCAGCTTAGTGGGTCTATCATCAGTGCCCTGTCTTCTGGCTCTGGCGGCGGTAAAGAAAACCCTGAGCAACACCGGCATACTTTGCGCTTAAATTGTTTTGTCGATTCCTGTCATGGCGTTTGTAGATTCCGACCTTCCGGAATCAGAGAACCCGCTGATGGGTCGCTGAGTTCCGGAAAAAGTTCGACATTACGATCAATGAATGCAGGGGCTGCCAATGGAGCTCATACCAGCGAATTTGTCTGTGACGTGGTGTTGATCACGGAGAATGGAAAGCGAATGCCATGCGGGGCTGCCTTCAGGGATGACGAAAGGCTGTTCGGGCATAAAATGAGAGACCATACCGGGGCACAATTTTGCGACGCGTTAGTGGGCGGAGGGGATGGTGAGGAGCGACTGTGTGGGTGGATCTTCAGTAATATTCCAGGGTTGTGGCGTCACAGAAGAAGATGTCACCGAGATGGATGTGATATCAGACGGTCGCATCATAGAAGAAAATATCATACTGAGCCACGAATTTGTGACGTGATAGTGTTCTCGGATGGCGGAGCGCATCTATGTGGAAGGATCTTCAGTAATAGTGAAGGTTTGGGGAGCCACAGAAGACGATGCCATCAAGATGGCCACCGTATTAGATGGAATGATAGAAGGCGTTGAAAACACAAATGTGTTGATAAGTGGCATCTCCACATACCTTTCGATTTTTTACCGGACAGCAGAAAAGCTTTTGTCTATCCTGTCGTGCCAGACATTGCTTCTGAAAGACATTCGTCGTCAATTGATCTAATGCCGGGGTTCCGGCAAATAAAAAAGCGCCCGATTTTTTCTTAGCGATCTTTTTTCAAGGCTAAGGGTGGTTTGTATACTGCGATCTTCTTCCTTAAGAATTCCTGCCCGGTGACATTTTGGCTTTTGACAGAAAAAGATGCTTATTTTCTTGATCCATCACTTTCTTGGTCTACCTTCTTCCTAAAAACTGCAAGATAAGAGTAACGATAAAGTCATGAAAAACTCATTCTCAGCGACACTGCTGTTGTTGCAGTTCTATTTGTCAGCTACCTCTCAGGCCGACTCACTGACGACAGGCTTTGCCGTCGAGCTTCAACAGGCAAGCTCTCCAGAATGGAGCTTTTCCATAAAGCCAGACCACCCGCATTCATTGTCGGGCGGTCCGTCATACCCTGCTGACATAAACGGTTATGCAGAATCGATTTTGCCGTCTGATGAAAAACCTCAGAGATTCGGTAATTATGGGGTAAAAACGTCCTTTTTTGAGTCGGTCCCGTGGCAATTGATTTATGCTACGCATTTCCTGACTGCTTACGAACTGGTTATGACTGCTCGTGATGCCTCTGGCTTAAAGCCTTATTCATGGATACCTGTGGAAGCGTTTTTGGCTGTCGGCTGTCTTTTACGAAGCTATTTGAGCATTGATTCTCCGCTGTTCAACCTGATGGATCAACCGAAGGCAAGTCAGGATGACCCGTTTGCGATCACCACTATGATGCTCCCCGGAAATGGCCAACAACAAAGCCAAAAACAAAACGAGCAAACAGCATCATCTGCTCAGCAAGCCTCAGGGGCGAAGGCCTCCTTCATGACAGGCGCTATCCTTCCCGTGTCTTCTGGCTCTGGCGGCGGTAGTCAAAATCCTCAACAACACCAACATACATTGGGTTTAGATTGTTACGTCGATTCCTGTCTTGGCGTCTGCAGGCTGCGACCATCACCTGATTCCGGGCATCAGGTTTTCAGCGCGGTGCCGGTGGCAACTTTTAAACTGGCTCTGGTTGGCGACGGTGGTGTGGGTAAGACGACATTTGTTAAACGACACATTACTGGTGAATTCGAGAAAAAATATGTGGCCACAATCGGTGTTGAAGTCCATCCTATTCAATTTCACACTAATCGCGGTCTTGTTCGATTCAATGTTTGGGACACTGCCGGTCAGGAGAAATTCGGAGGACTTCGAGATGGGTATTATATTAAGTCCGATTGTGCAATTATCATGTTTGATGTAACGTCGCGGGTTACCTACAAGAGTGTTCCCAATTGGCACAAGGATCTGGTAAGAGTGTGTGAAGGCATACCTATTGTACTTGTTGGTAATAAAGTTGATATCAAGGACAGGAAGGTTAGGGCTAAAAATATAAATTTTCATCGCAAGAAGAACCTTCAGTATTTTGATATGTCAGCCAAATCAAATTACAATTTCGAAAAGCCTTTCCTCCATTTAATTAAGAAGCTGGCCAAAACTGAACAAATTCAGTTTGTAGAAGCCCCTGCGCTTCTGCCTCCTGAAGTGAGTATAAGCCGGGAGCAGGTCCTTAGATATGAGGCAGAACTCGAACAAGCTAAGAGCGTCCCCCTCCCTGAGGATGATGATGACATATGATGCACCCCTGAAAAACAATCGGCCCGGGACAAACTTCTGCAATGAGGCGCTTCTTGGTTGATGTTATTCTCACGCTGCCCGACAAGACTTTGTTGGTTGCCTGATTAGAGGTGAACGCTTCCTTGATTTTGACAGGAAGTACGTTTATTTGTTGATCTATCCCTCTTCTCTGTAAACCAGAATGCAAGGATAGAATTATTAAACACTCATTCTTTGCGGCAATG
>NZ_JAHHPR010000610.1:0-2792 GCF_024606255.1 Endozoicomonas sp. SESOKO3 | reverse complement strand
TTGGTCTAAAAATTCCTGCAATCCTCGCTACGGACGCTTAAGTCCGACAGGCTGCTAGATGATCTCTCGATTGATCAGGTGATTGAGCGGCACCATTCGTCTGTGTAAGACACCAAATACCACCAATACTTCCTCATGCATCATGTAATAGATGACATGGCTCGAATGGGAAAAACTCAACACATTTGATCCGACCTCTGTCCTATGCTTACCAAGGGATGGCGTTTCAGCAAGCAGGTGAATGGTTTGCCGGAGTTCCGATAGGTATTTTCCGGACTGAGCAGTTCCCCATTGTGCTAATGTGTACCGGCGAATTTCGATCAGATCAGATTGTGCATCCGGCGTTAAGCGATAAGCAGCCATCAGTCATGTTGGCCTGCTTCCAGCTCATCAAAGAATGCACCACCATCAGCCAGTTTGCCTGCTTCTATATCAGCTTTAGCCTGATCTGCCCTTAACTTCAACATTTGCAACTTGAGCGTCTCGATGTTTTGGTATTCGTCAGCTGAGATAACCACAGCAACGGGCTTACCATTCTTACTGATCTGAACAGGGCTACGCTGCGCTTTGAGCAACATATCTCCAAAATGGGTTTTGGCTTCATTAGCAGAAAGAGCCTGCATAGTTTTTAGTCTCCATAATATCGTTCGATTCGTTTATTATAATCAAATCAACCTATTTCCGCTAAAATGTAGAATATAAATTTCTGCTTCGTGATTTTCGACGGTTCACCCAAAAGCGCCGTATCACCTACGAAAAACCGTTACCAGGGATACGGCCTGCAAAATTGCTTTTAAGTCGCCTTTTTCTCGAAACGTCTGAGCATAGAGAATTACGAAAAAGCTATTGAAATGTTTTTTTCAGAGGCCGCCCCCCGGGTTTGGCTGCTCAGTCGTTCAGCCTCCAGAGAGTTCATTTCTGAGCATTTCCAGAACAGGAATGGTCTCAGGACGAACACCTCTCCAGATAGCAAATTGCTCTGCGGCCTGTTCTACCAGCATACCCAAACCATCAATCACGGCTCCTGCCCCCTGACCCAAAGCCCATCGATTGAATACCGTATTAGACGCTGAATACATCATGTCATAGCAGCAGGTCGAAGCAGCAATGACTGTTGCCGGAACAGGAGGCAGATCGCCGTGTAAACTGGCGGAAGTACCGTTGATGATGATGTCAAAAGAGCCTTCGAGTTCTGAAAAACCGGAAGCTTTTACGGGTTGCTCAGGAAACAGACCAGCCAGAGTCTCAGCCTTGCTGACAGTCCGATTGGCAATCACCAGTTCCGATGGTTCCTGTGCAAGGATCGGCTCAAGGACACCTCTTACTGCACCACCAGCGCCCAAAACCAGTACCTTCGCTCCTTTGATAGAAACACTGTTGTTGACCGTCAGATCGCGAACCAGACCGAGTCCATCCGTGTTGTCTCCGTTGAGAGTACTTTGTTCATCCATCCAGAGTGTATTGACTGCACCTGCTTTCTCAGCTCTTCCCGTTCGCACGGTTGATAGCTGCCAGGCCTGCTCCTTGAAAGGAACTGTTACACTCAGACCCAGGTAGCCACCATTATCAAAGAAGCGTTTAACGGCCTCTTCAAAGTCATCAACCGGAACCAGTTGGGCGTTATAACTCAGCCTGTGCCCGACAGACTCTGCAAACATGGCATGAATTCTTGGCGACTTGCTGTGCTCAATGGGGTTCCCCATCACAGCGTAGTGATCAACAGGTATGGCCATTCTTTTTTTCTCGGGGAATGCAGCTAAAAAACTTCCGGTACTCTAGAGGATGTTGGTAGAAAATGGGAGAGATAATTATCCAGCCATACAATATTCTCTGTTGAAAATGGACAGGATGTACCACTTGCGCAATAGTGTCAGGATGCTAACCTGTATATTTTATAGATATACGGATTAATCTTATGGCCATGAAGATAAAGAACGTTCGTTTTGATCAAAATGACCTCGAGCGGCTCGACAAACTCGCCGCTATTCATCAAAAAGATGTTTCGACGCTCATTCGGGAAGTGGTAACGGATTATATGGATGCTGAAGAATGGCAACTCCAGCAGGTTGAAGAGACAATCAGTGCCGTTGAATCAGGCGATATGGAAACCATCTCTCTGGAACAATTCCTGAAAGAGGAGCGTTAGTCAATGCAGGTCAGATTGTCAGTTGCTGCCAGAAACGACTATCGGAAAATTGCCACCTATCTTGATGAACACTGTCCAGCCGTCACTGATCGAATTCTGGATACTCTGAAATTTAACCTGGATCGCCTGCAAGACCATCCTATGGCAGGCAATAAGGTGGGACGCTATCGCAAAATACAAGTGGTCGGTACGCCTTACGTGGTTTATTACCTTCTGACAACCAGAGAATTACTGGTTGCCCGTATCTTTCACGAAAAACAAAAGCGGTAGCTCGTTAAATATCAGACCCACTCTCTGGGTTTCAGGAATTCATTGTAAAGACGGGCCTCTTCTGTCCCATCTTCCGGGTGCCAATTGTAATCCCAGCGCACAACAGGAGGCAAAGACATCAGGATAGACTCAGTGCGCCCACCGGATTGCAGACCAAACAGTGTTCCACGGTCGTATACAAGGTTAAACTCAACATAACGCCCGCGTCGATACTCCTGGAAATAACGGTTCTGTTCCGTGTATTCAGTATCTTTACGCTTCTGAACGATGGGCAGATAAGCTTCGATGTAACTATTGCCTACCGCCTGCATAAACTCGAAGCAGCGTTCAAAGGGCCATTCGTTGAGATCATCGTAGAACAGACCGCCCACACCAC
>NZ_JAHHPR010000053.1:0-1012 GCF_024606255.1 Endozoicomonas sp. SESOKO3 | reverse complement strand
TGGCAAGGCCAACCTGCACCAGGGAGCCGTTGGAGTGGGTCTGGACATAGCTTCCGGCAAAAGCTTGAGAGCCGTTCAGTTTGATCTGCCGATTAATCAGCATCCTGACACGGGTCACAGCTTTGAAAAACTGGAAGTACCTCACTGGGACAAACTGCTCAAGCTGACTTCAGCCTGTTATGACATGACTGGATTGGGATATCTGGGCGTGGACATTGTTCTGGATGAAAGGGATGGTCCACTGATCCTTGAACTCAATGCCCGTCCCGGTCTGGCCATCCAGATCGCCAATGACCGTGGCATCCAGCCCCGCCTGGAGCTGATAGAGTCTCTGCCCAACTGGAATATGCCTATTAAAGAGAAAGTCGCATTCTCTAAAGAGCACTTTGCCATGTAATCTCCACTACATCAGGGCTCAGCGCCCTGATGTACGCTTCTCAAACCATTCATCAAAAACATCACTGATAAGTTAACTGAGTGATGAGACCGCCTTCCCTCCTTGGCCTGAAGACCTTGTCTGTGTCACAATCGTTTAAAGAGTGAATGGATTTAAGAATCAACCCTAATAAAAATGAAAAGCTGTCACTTCGTCATGGAGGACTGCCTGAATTGCAGGTTCTAATGATCTACTCATTCTGTTCGCAAAGAACAGTCATCTCCATCAGGACTTTACTGGTCATTCTGCTGACCTTTGTTGTCAGTCAGACTGCCCGGGCGACTGCTGTTGCAGAATCTTCAGAGGCTGGACCGGTTAAACTGGCCGGCTTCCTGACCCCGGTTTCAGCACCGAAAGCAATTCTGACTGGTAAACACCCCGAAACCAGTGATCGCTGGTACAAGCTCCGCCTGAACCTGAACCACTCTCTTAATTCTGACTGGTTGCTGGTATTCAGAAGAACCCCTCACAAAAAACTCGATGTGTTCACACCTTCCGAAAAAGGTTATCGAATGACTTCATTGGGCATTAGCGGTCATAACCGCAATTCAGACCCCAGAGTTCTGAAACTTATTC
>NZ_JAHHPR010000609.1:0-13710 GCF_024606255.1 Endozoicomonas sp. SESOKO3 | reverse complement strand
TATATAAACAATATCTTTTTCTTTGTCATAGCCAATCAGGCTATAGGCATGCAGGGTTTTGATTCCTGCAAACGGCCTTAACTCCAAGTGAATTGAAACTGATGGGTTAATAGAAACAGTCGCTGCTTTTTCATTATCAACAAAAGAGTTGAGTTGCTCCCTCAATCGTTCCTGAGTTTGAAGTTGCGGGTTGATGTAATAGGAGTCTGAACTCATTAGTACAGCTAAAGCATGCTGCTCATATAACCCGCTCAGTTCTGAGTATTGACCGTATTTGCGTTGTGCCCACTCATCTTGTCGACGACTATTAATGAACCTTTTCGAAAGATGTGCGTAAGCGGCTTCCAATACAGCCAGCCAGATACCGCCATCGCGTGTTTTGGCAAAGTCTGAGTGATGCATTACTTCCCTGAATTGAATAAACACGCCAGTACGAATGCCGCGAAAAGCAATGCGTAATTCCTGTTCATCAACCGGCGTATGAAAGTAATTGAATATCAGTCTTTTTCCGGTTTCAGAGCTGGCAATTGAAGCCAGCGAGGCAATCAGAACACAATCTGGAAAATGCCCCTGCAGGAGATTGTCTGGAGTAATACTGGTCAGACCGTGGGGAAAAAGTCTTCTATAAGTGTCGGCAAATGGTTGCCGCTCGGGTTTTGCAAGCCAGGCATCCCAGAAACTATTGTCCTGTTCATAGTGATACTTTGCGACTTGCCCCGACAGTTCAGCCAGTTCAATGCTCTCCCTGCTTAATGAAGCGGTGACGGGGTTTTGCCATGACTCGAAATTAACAAGGTACAGCCTGATGGTTTGGTAAAGGTCTTTGTTCAGATACGGAGCATGGTAGCCCTCAATTAACTCATCGTAGGAGAGCAGGCCATCAAAGTCTTTATCAAGTGCACCTGCCAGCTCTGGGAAGTGGCGGTATGCCGCCGGGTAGCCGGGTGAGAATTCCCCACCAATAACCTGTGCAGAAAAAAAGAGCAGGCTGGTCAGTAACAGAGCTTGTAATCGATCCATAACGTTTTACCTCCCTGAAAAGAACCTTGTTGGTATTACGCAGAAGCCTCTGGTGTGGGCCGAGGTTGCGCGCGACCTGTTAAACATTAGATGGCAGGAGGCAGCTAAGAGTTCATATATAGGTCAGTGAAATGGACACCCTTGTTAGCAGAGCGACCAACGATAGGCGGTTTACTTTAATCAGATGATGATGGGTAGACATAAAAAAACCGCACTCTCAAAGCTGAGAAGTGCGGTTTTTTCTGGCACTTGAGGGCAGGAAGATATTACTCGTCCAGGAAGCTTCTCAGGTGATCCGAGCGCGTTGGGTGACGCAGTTTTCTCAGAGCTTTGGCTTCGATCTGACGGATACGTTCACGGGTAACGTCGAACTGCTTGCCCACCTCTTCCAGAGTGTGGTCTGTGTTCATGTCGATACCAAAGCGCATGCGCAGAACCTTCGCTTCACGAGCTGTCAGGCCAGACAGCACGTTGCGGGTAGATTCTTTCAGACCTGTACCGGTAGCACGATCGATAGGGGACTGAATCGTCGCGTCTTCGATAAAGTCACCCAGATGGGAATCTTCATCGTCACCGATCGGTGTCTCCATGGAGATAGGCTCTTTGGAGATTTTCAGTACCTTGCGGATCTTGTCTTCTGGCATTTCCATCCGAACAGCCAGTTCCTCGGGAGTGGGCTCACGGCCCATCTCCTGTAGCATCTGTCTGGAAATACGGTTCAACTTATTGATGGTCTCAATCATGTGAACCGGAATACGGATTGTTCTGGCCTGGTCCGCAATGGAGCGGGTAATAGCCTGACGAATCCACCAGGTAGCATAGGTCGAGAACTTGTATCCGCGACGGTATTCGAATTTGTCTACCGCTTTCATCAGGCCGATGTTGCCTTCCTGAATCAGATCGAGGAATTGCAGGCCACGGTTGGTGTATTTCTTGGCGATGGAAATAACCAGACGCAGGTTAGCCTCAACCATTTCTTTCTTGGCGCGACGGGCACGGGCTTCGCCCAGAGACATTCTGCGATTGATGTCCTTGATTTGGACCAGCGTGCAGCCGAACTCCTTTTCAATGGTGATCAGCTTTTTCTGAGCACGAACAATTTCATCCCTGTAATGGTTAATGGCTTTAGCATAGTCAGCGCTGCCGGAAGTAATGTCATCAATCCATTGCAGACTGGTTTCGTTGCCCGGGAAAGTGCTCAGGAAAATCTTGCGAGGCATTTTCGCGCGGCGAACGCAGTATTGCATAATCGCACGCTCATTGCCCCGAATAGTGTCCAGAGTATTTCTGATGCGAAAAACCAGCATGTCAAAAATACGGGGCACCAGTTTCAGGGGCATGAAGGCCAGAGTCAGCTCATCCATTGCAGCTTTGGCTTCTTGTGAGCCAAAGTCATGCTTTTCGAGAGTGCTTAGAACCTTCTCATGGCCTGCGCGAAGGAGATCAAAGCGCTCCTTGGCTTCTTCCGGGTCGAGGCCGCCAGCGTCTTCATCTTCATCTTCATCAGAGTCACCATCGTCGAAGTCTTCTCCGATGTTCTCGACAGAGGGGGCAGGAGGGGCGACAGGTTCTTCGGAATCTGGATCGATATAGCCACTGATCAGATCGGTCAGGCGGCCTTCTTCTTCTATAATCCGATCGTATTCGTCCAGAACAATCTGAACGGAACCAGGAAATTTGGCCAGAGCTGACATGACTTCACGCAGCCCTTCTTCAATGCGTTTGGCGATCTGGATTTCGCCTTCGCGAGTCAGCAGCTCGACCGTGCCCATTTCACGCATGTACATGCGTACAGGGTCAGTGGTTCGACCTGCTTCCTGTTCAACAGCTGCAAGAGCTGCTGCTGCTTCTTCGGCAGCAGCCTCATCGGTATCGGCTTCTGACAACAACAGGGTATCGGCGTCCGGCGCTGTTTCGTAGACGGTAATACCCATGTCATTGATCATGCGAATGATATCTTCAACCTGATCAGGGTCGGAGATGTCTTCAGGAAGATGGTCATTTACCTCAGCGTAAGTCAGGTATCCCTGTTCCTTACCGCGAGAGATAAGCTCTTTCAGTCGGGATTGTTGTTGCGAGTTAGCTGACATATCAACCCTTTAACAGCGAAAGTGGAGTGCCGGACGAAAAAAACGTAAGCAGGCAATTATAGCTCATAAAACATGAGGTTTTCCACAATAATGTGTAAAAGAGTACACTTTCGTGGATCTGCACGATGTTCAGTGGACGGGGCACCGGAAAAACGGTCCATGAAAAACAACACATGGTGAGGATCCCCTTCCTTGGCTTTTTTACCGTGAAAGCACCCTCTCACAACAGGTGAGTCAGTTAGATGCTTTGTTCGCTCATTGCTGTTTCAGACCGGATTCAGAATCAGGTGTGTGGTTAATAACGGCTTCCCACATGGCACAGTGAAGTCCAAGTATATACCTAAAAATACGTGCGTCGCCATAAATAAAGCGATAAAAAGCAATTTACAATTTGTTTACAACAAGGGCTGAAAAAAAGGCGTTTGTCGTTGACTGCTCGGTTTTTTGAGGTTGTCAGAAGGCTATTTTTTGGTGTTGGTGGTTGTGGGTTTGATACCGAGTTTTTTCTTTTGCTTTTCGAGAAGAGCTTCCAGAATGCTACGTTGTGCCGAGTCTATCTGACCTGGCTTCTTCTGTGAAAAAGTCTGTTTCAGAGAGAGTGTCGTCTGTTTGTGCTCAAGCTCCCGGACCGTATCCCTGATTCGCTCTATCGCTTCGTGGAATTCCTGGTCGTTAGGTTGGTGTCCAAGCTCCAATGATGCAATTTCCTGAAGTCGGATGCCGTGTTGGGTGCCGTGCCATTGTGCAATCAGGGCGATAGTTGGGAGTTTAGGTTGTTCCTGAAGCGTTTTGATCAGGGCAATGAGTAGTTGTGTATCAGGATGCTCATCGCCTTCCAGCTCACTGATTGATTTCACATCGGCCGCTAGTTCAGGGTTACAGAGCAGGTGGCGGATGGCATAAAGGGATCGACCTACTTTTAATGGGGCAGGAACGGGTGGTTCGTACTTTTCCTTAAAATCTTTTTTAAAGGGTTTGCGCTCGAAAGTGTGCATCTGAGGTTGATAACTTTGGACGGCCTCAGGCTCATAATGTGTTTCCGGATAATAGTCGGCTTCAGCAGGTATAGGGTGGTTGTCGTATGCAGAGTCGGCGGCAGGCTCGGGTTCATTCTTTTCATTTAAGTAGCTTGCCAGGGTGTCAGTATTCAAACCGGTGATTTCTGAAAGCTTCTGCATCATCATCTGTTTGAACAAACTGTCGGGAATCTTGTGCAGGTGAGGTTGTGCATCGTTGGCCAGTCGTGAACGTCCGTCCATGGTATTAAGGTCAATACCGTCACTAAGCTCCCGGAACAGGAAGGTGTCGAGGCTGAGAGCTGTGGCTTTTATTCTTTCCAGAAAGGCATTGGCACCTTCCTGTCTGACCATGCTGTCAGGATCTTCTCCCTGGGGTAAAAACAGAAAGCGTGCCTGATTGCCGTCTTTCATATGAGGAAGTGTCGATTCAAGGGCGCGCCAGGCTGCTCGTCTGCCTGCACTATCGCCGTCAAAGCAGAATACGACTTCCGATACGGTTTTAAAAAGTCTCTGTATGTGATCCGGGGTCGTTGCAGTGCCCAGGGTGGCAACAGCATTGTTGATTCCCTGCTGAGCTAGAGCCACAACATCCATGTAGCCTTCCACGACAAGAATGCGTTCAAGGTGACGATTGTGTTTTTTGGCTTCGTAAAGTCCATACAACTCCCGTCCCTTATGGAAAATAGGGGATTCGGGAGAGTTGAGGTATTTGGGTTTGGCATCCCCCAATACCCGACCACCGAAAGCGATGATTCGTCCCCGGGTGTCATGGATAGGGAACATGATTCGGTCGCGGAAGCGGTCATAACGGCTTTTGGTTTCTTCTTTTTCCACCAGCATGCCGGTCTTAACCAGCAGGTCTTCTTTCTCCTGATTCTCTGCCAGATGGTTTTGAAGGTTGTCCCAGCCCGGTGGGGCAAAGCCGATACCGAAACGTTGGCATGTTTGACCGTCCAGTCCTCTCTGTTTCAGGTAGTGGATCGCTCGTGGTGCATCAGAAGCCTGAATCAATTGTTCGTTGTAAAAAGCGTTAGCTTGGGTCATCAGTTCATACAGCGGGCTGTGATCCGGACCGCGTTTTTGACTGTGTTGTTCCCTGGGAACTTCCAGTCCGACCAGGCTGGCCAGGGAATCCACGGCTGTCGGAAAGTCCAGATGATCAAAATCCATGACAAAGCCCAGGGCGTTACCACTGGCACCACAGCCAAAGCAATAGTAAAACTGCTTGTCAGGGCTGACTGTGAATGAGGGGGTTTTCTCCTGATGGAAAGGGCAGCAGGCGGAGTAGTTTCTGCCAGTCTTCTTAAGCTTTACCCGGCTATCAACAATGTCTACGATGTCCAGGCGGTTCAGCAGGTCATCAATAAATGTCTGGGGGATGCGTCCGGCCATAAATGCTTATATATGCCTATAAGTGTGAGCGTCGGCCATTGAAGTAAACAGACCGGCACCTGAAACAGTGACTTGATCTTATCATCGTCACTGGGCGGTTGTCAGCGATTGTTGCCAGCGTTGATGACGGATTTGCTCAGAACGGGTCCGGTTAAGGATTTGCCTGAACGTTTCTGCAGTTTATTAGCTTGATCGAACGTATGAAAATTTTGTCTTGTGAACTTTGTATGCTTTTTTGACCGTACGATTGTACAAAAAAATACAGACGCTACTCCAGGTCGACCTCCTGAACGACCTCTTGCTCTAATTCTCTGCGGGGACACTAAAGCTCGTGCTCAAAGGGTCTGATTTTTTTTGTTACTGTACAGCTTTTAAAATTTCCCTTTATATGCTCAATCATACCAATGGAAAGAGTTTCGTCAGTTAAAGGCTGAATATTTAAATTGTAAAATGCTGTCAAAATATCCGTTGGCAAGTCTTTGTCCTCAAATTTTTTAGAATCTGTCAAGCCGGTTAATAACAGCATTTTTTTTGTGCTCACTCCATCTTTACGATTAATAGCATCTATATAAAACCACAACTTGTAATTCTGAAAATCAACCAACTTACCATTGGCTTTATCATAAATCACCAAAGAGTATTGGCCGTAAGAGCCTGAGCGATATTTTTCAAGTATGATGCCCTCCGATAAAGGTACGTAAAAATATTGATCATTTGAATATTCAAGATCGGATTGATAGGTAAATAATATACTGCAAAAATAGTTAGTAATATCCTGATGCCCTTGCCATTCTCCCATGAAAGATTCTTCAGAGGAAAAAGAAGTACAAGCAAAAAACAAAGATGATAGAACAGCGATTTTTGTAGAGATCATCGTATACAGGCTCATATTCGTGAATCATCAATCTATATTCCAGAAAAAAAGAACATAAACATTACGACTCTCACTGAAAGGTAAGAGGGCCTCTGAGTGAAACGCAGGCTGGTTTTGCCAGAGCCGAAAAAACGGTTTTGCCGCAAAAGGTAAAACGGAATAATCGGAGGCCAGTGATGAGTAAAGATAGCACCCTTTTTCACGGCTTGGACACTCACAACTAAAAAACCACCGTCGCTTATATCGGTGAAGATCGACAGTGTACCGTTCAGGACTTTGGTAGCATTGCTACTCAGCGCCGCTCTGCACTGCGATGTTTATTGCATGATCCGTAGACTGCAGAGCATGGCGTCCAGATGATTTTTCGCTAACCAAGCCGGTCCATCTGGTCGCTGGGTATATCGTGGCCTGCGGCAGAAGAAGTCCAATCATGCGCGTACTCCGGGCTCCGCTTTCGCGAATGGTTGCTGAGGCGAGTTGGCTGATTTCTTTGGTGCTGAGCCGGAAAGGCAGAAAGTCCGGAATGATGGACAGTTCCGGTTTTTCCTGATGAGCCCGATGGGGGTGCCCTGCAGACTCGAACTGGTTGCTGGCATCGCGGCGTTGCTTGGCCATCTTGTCGAGTGCTGCAAGGGCACGGATGTCGTCAATCGACTTTTCGTCTACTTCGACTCGCTTAAGCTCGATAAGAGCCGGGCAATGGTACCCAGGTGAACCCTGTCGCGATAGTGCATGATATCCTTCATTGCAGCAGTCAGTTGTTCCTTGGCCTGACATTCGCTCATGTTCTTACCTCAACACGTCACTTTCCCGAAAGAAAGTTTCGAGCAGAAATTTGGGGGTCGAAGCTATCAAAACCGGAAATCCGGTCTTAATACAGACGCTCGCGACGACGCTGTTCGCGCTGTAGTTTTTTCAAATGACGCTTGACAGCTGCTGCCGCCTTGCGCTTGCGAACGGAGGTAGGCTTTTCGTAGTGTTCACGACGACGTACTTCAGCCAGTACACCAGCCTTTTCGCAAGAGCGCTTGAAACGGCGCAGCGCTACATCAAACGGTTCATTTTCTTTAACTTTAACAGCAGGCATGCAGAGATCACCTTCCTATAAAAATAGTGAGTACATTAATAAAGGTTTGCAGCCCGGCATCACAACATTTGCTATTGGCACCACCTACTCTCCTTCAGAAAACTTTGCCTTTTAATCCCGGACCAAGGCTGGCCGGGCAAGGATTTATTCCCTGATCTGGCGGTTTTCATAATAAATGAGTCACGCCAGATAAAGAGTAACCGGTTGAGCATTCACACTTTTTCCCGGAGATCAGCAGGGCTGATTCCCTGAAGGGCCGTGCGAAGAAGCTAATTCCGACCCGCAAAACAAGTCTGAAAAAATGTCCAGACTAGCCGCGTATTTTTAAGGGTGGGAATTCTATAGACTATTTTCAATAAATGCAAAAACCCGACCTGCTTTCATCCCTTGAAGAGTCTCCGGGGTTGCTGTGCCTGGCATTTCCCGCAAAGGCTGCTTTGCAGTATCATCCCAGACCCTGCTGAAGGAAGTGGGCAGTGACGTTGTATGTTGGTTTTTATTATCCGGGTTGTTGTTATTTATGCTGACTTTGATGGACTGGAAACCTGTCCGGGTGAAGGTAATCCACAGGATCTTTGAGTATATCTGACAGGCCGATGTTCACCGATCGTGGCATTGCTATAGCGGAAACAGCTTTTGATGAAAACAGTAGTGGGTTTTAAAGATGATAGTGCTGGGGATTGAAACATCCTGCGATGAATCAGGCATTGCCCTTTATCACAGTAAGAAAGGGTTGCTGGCAGATGCTCTATACAGCCAGATTGGAATGCATACCGAGTACGGTGGTGTTGTGCCTGAACTGGCCTCCAGAGATCATATCCAGAGGGTTCTTCCTCTGATTAATCAGGTGCTGGAAAAAGCCGTCATCACACGCGAGCAGATTGATGCCGTGGCCTACACTAAAGGTCCGGGCCTGATCGGTGCCCTGATGGTGGGAGCCTGTATAGGTCGTTCCATGGCTTGGGCACTGGGTGTTCCTTCCGTGGGTGTCCATCATATGGAAGGGCATTTGCTGGCTCCCATGCTGGAAGAAAACCCGCCTGAGTTCCCTTTTCTTGCCTTACTGGTGTCAGGTGGTCATACCCAATTGGTACGGGTTGATGGTATTGGTCAATATCAGCTGCTGGGCGAGTCTATAGATGATGCCGCCGGCGAGGCTTTTGACAAAGTGGCAGCTATGCTGGATTTGGGGTATCCCGGTGGTCCCAGGGTTTCTAATCTTGCGCAGAAGGGCGCCGAAGGACGCTTCCGTTTCCCCCGGCCGATGTGCGATCGCCCCGGACTGGACTTCAGCTTCAGTGGTTTGAAAACCTTTACGCTCAATACTGTGGCTGCCTGCAAAAAAGAACGTGAGCTGACCGAGCAGGATCGAGCGGACATTGCCTGGGCATTCGAAGATGCCGTGGTCGATACTCTGGCATTCAAATGCCGTCGGGCTCTGAGACAGACCGGTTTGAAACAGCTGGTGATTGCCGGTGGTGTGAGTGCCAATCGCAGGTTGAGAAATCAGCTTGAAACCATGGCAGTAAAAGAAGGCGGAAGCCTTCGTTACGCCAGGGCTGAGTTTTGTACAGACAATGGCGCAATGATCGCCTACGCCGGTTGCCAGCGTCTGCTTGCTGGTCAGACGGAGCTTCTTGAAGTGGCCCCAATGCCACGCTGGAATATGGAAACACTGGAAGCCGTTAACTTGAAGTCAGAGGGCAGTAACAATGGATAAGGTTCGTATCGAACAGCTGGAAACCCGTGCTGTGATTGGTGTTTACGAATTTGAGCACGAAGCACCTCAGCCTCTGATGATCGATTTAGAACTGGAAACTGACTTTTCCCGGGCATTTCGTTCTGACGACCTGGACGATGCCCTGGATTACGATGCTATCAGTCAAGCTGTCAGAGCCTTTTGCGAAACGTCCCGATACGCTTTGCTGGAAGCTCTGGCGGGCGGGATCATTCAGTTGATTCAGGCGAATTTCAATGTTGGCCGGGTCGGTGTACTGATCCGCAAACCGCAGGCATTGAGAGGTGCTTTAGCCTCCGTGTGGTGCGAACGAACCAGGGAAGAGATGCGCCAGCCATGACACTTTTTTACATTGGGATAGGCTCCAATGATGAGGCCGAGAAAAACTGTTGGCAGATGATTCAGGCCCTTCGCCAGCAGTTTGGTACGCTATTGGTCAGCAGCCTCATTCAAACGTCTGCCGAGGGTAACGCGATGACAAAGGAGAAAGTAGCTGATTATTATAATGCTGTCGTCTGTTTTGAGAGCGAAGCGTCATCGACCCTGATTAACAGCTGGTGCAAGCAGATAGAAGACCGGTTAGGGCGAGTCAGAGGCAGCCTCAAATGCCGGGCTGATCTCGATATTCTTCAGGTGGTTGAGGATGTCCGCGAAGTGAAGGTCAGCGCCATCGAGGAAGTTTACTATCGGCCCTTGCTAAAACAGTTATGGAATTTTCAAAGGGGCAGGCCAATCAGTGTTTTTACCGGTGCTATTAATCTGGCGTTTGAAAAAGGCGTTAAGCTTGGCAATCAGCCTTGCCTATTGCCTGAGCTTGAATTCGAAGCTGTCTGATCATCAGCCCCTTGAGGGGCTCAAGGATTCTAACGATCCAATTGTTTCTGCATTTGTAACACTCTCGTTTTTCTTAGTTCTTCACCCACCGCCTTGCCCTTAAAGCCCCGGGCAACAATCTCTTTGGCATTGATCGAAAGGCAGAGAGTGAGCAAGGATTTTATCCTGTTCTGGTCGCTTTCGGAGAGTGTCCTTTCTTGAGTTTCGGCAATGCAGCTGCTGGCTCTCAGAAAGGCTTCGAAGCGTTCTGTCCGCCTGAATGCATCGGTGTTTTCAAACAGAGTCATCCACTGTTCTGCTGTTTTGTCTTCAGCGTGCTCGATTAAATAAGCACTATGCCGAAAAGTCAGGCTGGCGAGTTCTGCAAACTGGGAAGGTGTTTTCAGTCGTTTAACCAGTGCAGTAAGTAAATCTCCGGAGAGTTCTTTTTCGGGCGCAAAGGTGACTGCAAATCGTACGTCACAGGACGTTTGTTGAGTGGCTGCTGTCCGAAGTGCTCTTATGCCAGTCGAATTCTCTCTCAGGTGAGGAACCCATTCCGGCATGACTACATTCATGGCATGGCAGTTCGAGAGTACTTCAAAAAAGATTTCAGGGGCGGGCTCGGACAGGGCGCGCGTGGTTTCCTGCCAGACTCGCTCGGGAACCAGATAGGAGGCTTCACCTCTTTTTACCATAGAGGTCATCAAGTCAAGAGTCTCGGGGGCCACCCTGAACCCCAGATGATGGAACCGGGCAGCAAATCGTGCTACACGCAGAATGCGCAGGGGGTCTTCCTGGAAGGCCGGGGACACATGGCGAAGCAGCTTGTGTTCCAGGTCTTTTCGGCCGCCATAGGGGTCATAGATATGGCCATGATCATCCTGGGCCATGGCATTAATGGTCAGGTCTCTGCGGATCAGGTCTTCTTCCAGTGTGACGTCGGGGGCTGTATGAAAAACAAAGCCGCTGTAACCGTGACCCGACTTTCTTTCGGTTCGGGCCAGTGCATATTCTTCTTTGCTGTCAGGATGAAGGAAGACCGGGAAGTCCTGGCCAACAGGGTGAAAGCCCTTATTGGTCATTTGCTCAGGGCTGCTGCCAACCACGACCCAGTCGTGATCTTTGACCGGAAGATTCAGTAACTTGTCTCGGACGGCACCGCCGACCAGAAAAATTTTCATGTCACCTCTGTCTGTATCGCTGAGTAAAATATCTTAACTGCTCGGATGCTGTTGTAGAAATCTCTTTTATCAGGTGTTCTATCCTTCCCTTCTGTAAACCGAAAAGCAAGGATAGAATTATTAAACACTCACTCCTTATGGCACTGATGTTGCCGCTACTGTCGTTGCCTGTTGTTTGTCAGGCCAAACCGTTGACAAAGCGCTTTATTGTCGAGCTTCAGCAGGATGCAGGTTTTCCAAACCAGAACTTTTTTATAGCGTGTGACCAGCATAAATTGACGCACAGCCCGTTAATCATTGCTAATACAAACGGGTATTCAGGATCAGACGTGCTGTTTGATAACAAACGACATAGAGCTAACAGTTACGGGATAAAAACGAGCTTTATTGAGTCGATATTCTGGCAATGGCATTACGCCACTCACCTGCTGGTTGGTTACAAACTGATCCTGACCACCAAAGGCGCAGCTCTACGTTCCAAGCCTTATTCACGGCTACCGGTAGAGGTGGTCATTACTGTCGTTTGGCTTATAAAAAGCTATTGGAGCCCAGATTCAACGCTGTTTCACCCGATTGAACAAGAGACAGCATCTATTTTGGCTCATGGGGGGCACCCGTTTGCAATCACCACTATGATGCCTGGCGCTGGACATGACCAACAACAGGGCCAGCGGTCAGAATCATCTGACCAGCAAGCCATAAAGACCAACAATCACCTTAGAGGCTATTTCACGGGTCTTCTGTATTCGGACTCTGGCGACGGTAATGGAGGCCCTGAACAACAATCACATAATCTGGGTTTAAATTGTTTTGTCCATCCCTGTCATGGCGTTTGTGAGTTGCGACCATCATCCAACTTATCCGATAGCGGAGTGCTGAATTCCGTGGAAAGTTCGACAGGACACAAAGAAGTAATACCCGAACAAAGCTCATGCTCCCGTTTGGCCAAAAGACATGGCTACCATTGCAACTCTGAAGGCGGAATCGCCATAGACGGGGTCGCCTCAGACTTAATAGGTGCTGGTGCAACCGATACAATTGACTCTGTAAAGCTTGCAACCTGCTGCCTGACTTTGGTAGGGAAGGAGAGTCAGCAGCGAACATGCGCGACAGTCTTTAGGTATGCTAATGCCCAGTCGTCTCATAAACGTAAATACCACAGCGGGGAAAAAATTTGTGACGTGGCTGTGGTTGGGGAAGATGGTCAGAAGAGGCCTTGCGGAAAGGTCTGCAAGCATGCTCAAGGCTTGTCGGATCACAGAAGAAAAGCACACACCGGACCACAAATCTGCGCCGTGACCGTGATTGGGGAAGACGGTCAGCAGCGGCCATGCAGGAAGATCTACATCAGTGCCAAAGCTCTGTCGGATCACAAAACAAGAGAGCACACCAGGCAACAAACCTGTGACGTAACTGTAGTAGGGGAGGATAGCCAGCCAAGGCCGTGCGGGAAGCTCTGCAGAAGTTCCCAAGCTTTGTCATCTCACAAAAGCAGAGTCCACACCGGGGAAAAAACCTGTGAGGTGACCGTGATCGGCGGGGATGGCAAGAAGCGGCAATGTGGAATGGTCTGCAAAACTGCTCAGGCCCTGTCGAATCACAAAGGCAGAATCCACACCGGAAAACAAATCTGTGACGTTACCGTAGTCGGGGGGAATGGCAATGGGCAACCATGTGGAAAGGCCTGCAAGAATGCTTTAGCTCTGTCATCTCACAAAAGCAACTTCCACTCAGGGGAAAAAAAGTGTGACTTGACCGTGGTTGATAAGGATGGCCAGCAGCGGCTATGCGGAAAGGTTTGCAAGAATGCTCAAGCCCTTTCAGATCACAAAAGAAGAAGCCACATCGGGCAAAAAAACTGCGACATGACATTGGTCGGGCTGGATGGGCATCAACACCCATGTGGGAAAGTCTGCAAGAGTGCGAAAGCCCTGTCCGAGCACAAAAGAATGCATCGAAAACGCAAGCCTGTTGATCTGAACCAGGATAATGGCCTCAGTTCTAAAGGAGGTAAAGTGAATGAATAACTGACACCCGTCCTTTTATGAGGTGATCTATCCTTCCTCTTTGTAAATTAGAATGCAAGGATAGAATTATTAAACATTCACTCTCTGCGGCACCACTGTTGCTTCTTTTATTCCTGTCTGTCACCTGTCAGGCCGAATCGCTGACACGACCCTTTATTGTCGAGCTTGAGCAGAATGTAGTTTTTCCAAACCAGAGGTTTTCTACAAAACCTGACTTGCATACATTGCCGGGCGACCTGCCAGGCATTACCGATACAGACGGCTACGCACGATTAACTTTGCTGCCTGAAGAAAAACGACATAGAGCTGATAGTTATGGAATAAAAACGACCATCATTGAAACGATTTCGTGGCAATGGCTTTACTTCACCCATTTACTGGTTGCTTACGAACTGATCCTGTCCACCAAAGATGCCTCTATAAGCGCCATCCCTTATTCGTGGCTACCCATAGAAGTGGTTGTCAT
>NZ_JAHHPR010000608.1:0-3521 GCF_024606255.1 Endozoicomonas sp. SESOKO3 | reverse complement strand
GTTCTGAAGCTGAAAGATAAAACTTTTCTGAAACTGTTTCGGGTTAAAAGTACTATCAGCTCGGCGTGGCTGAGGCCATATTCTGTACGGTTTGTCAGAAATGCCTCCGAACTCATGGCGCGCGGTATTCAAACGGTGGACATCATAAGCTGCTACCGTCTTGAAAGTTATAAAAACACGGCTGTCCATTATCGGCCATTGCCGGGTCGGACCCTCAGGCAGGTTTTTCCTGCTCTGGATGAAGATGGAACCAGAGTTCTGGCAGAGCAGGTCGCTCAATATATTGCGCACCTGCATGAACAGGGTATCTATTTTCGCTCCCTGCACATGGGCAATATTCTTAAGTTGCCCGACGGTGCTCTTGGACTGATAGACATTGCCGATATGCGCTTTAGCCGGAGTCCTCTGAAAGAAGCGCTAAGGCTCAGGAATTTACACCATCTGGCTCGATATGAGCAGGATGTTCAGTATCTGATTAAGGATCAGGCATTCTGTTCCACCTACGCCAGCCTGGCGGGTGTTGATGTGGACAAGATCGAGGCTGTGATGCAGCGCCTCTGAAAGATTTCAAGAGAGAAAGACAGTGATAGAAAAGTTACGCAATATTGCCATCATCGCACACGTTGACCACGGGAAAACAACGCTGGTTGACAAACTGCTTCAGCAGTCCGGAACATTGGGCCGCAAGGATCAGGGTGCCGAGCGGATCATGGACTCCAATGACCAGGAGAAGGAACGGGGCATTACCATCCTGGCCAAGAACACCGCCATCAACTGGCAGGACTACCACATTAATATTGTGGACACGCCAGGGCACGCCGACTTCGGTGGTGAGGTCGAACGTGTTATGTCCATGGTGGATTCAGTTCTACTGCTGGTGGATGCGGTGGACGGCCCCATGCCTCAGACCCGCTTTGTCACTCAGAAAGCGTTTGAGCAGGGTCTGCGCCCCATCGTGGTTATCAACAAGATTGACCGTCCCGGAGCCCGGCCTGACTGGGTTATGGATGAAGTCTTTGACCTGTTTGATCGTCTGGGTGCGACTGAAGAACAGCTGGATTTTCCGGTTATCTATGCTTCTGCACTGAACGGTATTGCCGGTGATGACCCTGAAAACATGGCGCAGGATATGACGCCACTGTTTGAAATGATCGTCAACAATGTACCTTCTCCCAAGGTGGATGTGGATGCGCCTTTCCAGATGCAAATCTCTGCTCTGGATTACAGCAGCTTTCTTGGCGTTATCGGTATTGGCCGTATCACCCGCGGTGTCCTCAAACCTTCTACTCCGATTCGTCTGATTGGTGCCGATGGCAGTGAGCGCAATGCCAAAATTCTCAAGGTAATGGGTCATCTGGGTCTGGAGCGTGTTGATGTTGAAGAGGCTCGTGCAGGTGACATCGTCTGCGTAACGGGCATCGACAAGCTGAACATATCGGACACCCTCTGCGATCCAAACCATGTTGAAGCTCTGACAGCACTGACAGTTGATGAGCCCACCGTCAGCATGACCTTCCAGGTCAATGACTCTCCCTTTGCCGGTCAGGATGGTAAGTATGTCACCTCCCGTAACATCAAGGAGCGTCTCGATCGCGAACTTCTGCATAACGTAGCGCTGCGTGTTGAGCAGGGTGATGATGCCGACAAGTTTAAAGTCTCCGGTCGCGGTGAGCTGCACCTGTCCGTTCTGATTGAGACCATGCGTCGCGAAGGTTTTGAGCTGGGCGTTTCTCGTCCGGAGGTGGTCATCAAGGAAATTGACGGTGTTCTGCAGGAGCCTTATGAGCAGGTGGTTGTGGATGTTGAGGAAGAGCATCAGGGCTCTCTGATGGAAGAGATGGGTTACCGTAAGGCAGAACTGACCAACATGGTACCCGACGGCAAAGGTCGTGTTCGTCTGGAGTTCATCATGCCTGCCCGTGGTCTGATCGGTTTCCGTTCCCAGTTCCTGACCATGACCTCTGGCAGCGGTATTCTGACCAATGTCTTTGATCATTACGGGGTAGTGAAAGACGGCGAAGTGTCTCACCGCAAGAACGGTGTACTGGTTTCTATGGTGAATGGCAAGGTTCTGGGCTACGCGCTCTGGAACTTACAGGACCGTGGTCGTCTGTTCCTGAACCCGAACGTTGACGTTTATGAAGGTCAGATCATTGGTCTGCACAATCGTGACAATGATCTGGTAGTTAACCCGACCAAGGGTAAACAGCTGACTAACGTTCGTGCTTCCGGCTCCGACGAAAACATTCAGCTCACCCCACCTATCCAGCACACCCTGGAACAGGCCCTGGAATTTATCGACGATGACGAGTTGGTGGAGGTTACGCCTAACCACATCCGTCTGCGCAAGAAGTTCCTGAAAGAGCATGAGCGCAAGCGTGCCAGTCGCAGCAAGTAATTTGGATGGCCTTCTAACCGGGTGTCAGCCTCCTGGCCCCGTTTAGTGTAAGTGTCTCGGTGAAGCAAAAACCTGGGCCCAGAATATTCCGTATTTGCCGGAGGCTTTCTCTACAAAACTGACTCCCATCTCGGTGACAGCAGGGCTCATGATGTTTTTGCAATGACCTTCACTGCTCATCCAGGCTTTGAGTACAGCATCGACACTGCGTTGGCCTGCTGCAACGTTTTCGGCAGTGGTTGACCAGAGATAACCTTGTGCTTCAACTCGTTGAGTGGGTTGACTTCCATCGGAACCGCTATGGCTCATAAAATCTCCATTTGCCATATCGGTTGCATGTCTGAAAGCAGCGGCTTCAAGAGAATAGTTCCAGCGCAAACGTCCGACTGCAGACATGACGGTATTGCCACAGACCTGCGGCTTGGAACGTATAGCATTGACAGCCATCAGCATTTGATCTGAAAAGCTTTTGACAGGTTGTTTTATACCCTTCTCAGGCGGGTGGAAGTTGGGTCCATGGGGGTTGAACCAGTGACCCTTGGACCAACGGGATCTTAAGCCGTTATCGACTTTTGAACGGATGTATTTCAAGGCCTCATGTCCTTTCTTCGGAAGCGTGTCTATAAAACTGGCCCATTCCGGAGGCATATCTTCAGACTTTCCCATTCCCATGCCATCGAGTCGGGCCATCAACGGCAAGTTGGGAGCAATAATTTCTTTTTGAAAGTCTTGTAAATAAGCTTTAACCGTTTCCCAGTTCTGATAGATGGCACCGGACACGAAACCGACAGGAATGCTCTTGAGAGCGCTGACTGCAAAGCTTTTTAAAGAACGGATCGTGGCACTCTTGCGGTACTCCCTGGCGGCTTCGCTTCTTAACTGTTTGACTTCTTCATTCAGTCTTTTTTTAGCAGCTGCTCTTTCTCTGGCCGCTTTCTTTTCAAGCTCTTTGCTTCCCCAACTGAGTTGGGTGTGCGGATTCTGGTCATTTTTGACTCCAAATTGGAGCGCTGAGAAAAAGTAAGGTGGTATATCACCGCTGCTGACAGCGAAGAGATCAAGTGCCCTGGCAGGTCGGTTTATCATTGAATTCAGCGAGTCTTCAGGAAGAGCTTCCCCGGAT
>NZ_JAHHPR010000607.1:0-1734 GCF_024606255.1 Endozoicomonas sp. SESOKO3 | reverse complement strand
ATCTGGAAGGTGAGCTGAACGATATTCTGGCCGGTGACGCCCATCCGGGTTTCCACCTGTTTGCGACCATCAACCCGCCTGAGTACAGCGGACGAAAACCGCTATCACCGGCACTGAAAGGGCGCTTCCGACATTTGCCCATCCGGCAATATAACCCGGCAGAGTTGCAGAGCATTGCTGAGAAAGTATTACCACAGACCCTGCAGGGGAAAATCGTGGCTGAAAAACTGACCCGGCAACATTGTCAATTGAGGGCTTGCCTGAAGCAGAAAAACCTGCCGTTGCAGCCCACTAGCCTTGATTTACAGAATGTCGCCAAAGCGGTTTTCAACAAGGGCGATTTTACCGATGACGGACTCCATCAATGCCTCAATCAGCACTACCGGCTTTATCTGATGGCAGCTGACCTCTCGCTGGAGAAACTGCCAGAATCACCGGCTCTTGCCATAGATAAAAGTGCAGTTCATTCTGAGCTTTGCGAATGGCTCAACCAGATGGTATCGGGCATGGATCGACCCTGGTTAATACGACACAATGATCACAACAGTATTGATGAAAAAAACCATGTAATTTGTATTAACACTCATCAGACTAAAAAGCAGAACAAAACGGAAATCATCACGAGACTGGCTCAAACGGAGTGGCAGGCAGCAGGTCTTTCCCTTAAGCCGGATGAGTCGGACGATATTCTCACCGGGGCACTGTATCGACACTGGCAGCAACACTGGTTTGCTCGTAAGTTTGGCCGGACGGGCATAAACGCCAGTAGCGTGTTCCCCCTGACGGAAGAACAGAAACAGACGTTGAAAATGTCAGCTAACCAGTCTTATCTTCAGGCGGCTGATCAGCGGATAAGGGCGTGGAAAGCCGCTGAAGTTCAGTGTTGGCCTGCTTTCTGGCATCAGATCAGTGATCTGCTGAACCATTTTGTTGACGATTATATTAACGAAGCCTCAGCGGTTGGTGGTGATAAGGCTCCTGTACATGATCTGCCACAAGTCCACGAGAAAGAGGCATCAGCATCAGCTCAGAGGACGAACCATGAGCCACAACCTGTTAACGAAGCGTTGATTATTGGTAGTGATAAGGCTCCTGAAAAATACATTCCGGCAGTTCACATGGAACAGGCTCCGTTATTGAGTCATTTAACGGACTATGAGAACCGGAAGAAGCCAAAAAGAGTCAATCACATAATTTTTGATACGCAGAACTATTCTTCCACTGATTACCGGCGGTGGACAGGGGATATTTATGTGACTGCAGAGGGCAATGTCAAATGTATCAATATCAATGATCAACACATGCAAGGGGTCGAAGTTCTCATACCTGCCCGGTTGCCAGAGCATGATCAGGAATTGACATTAGCCAAAGACCAGACGCTGGCAACCTTTGAGATGAAATCAAGAAATGGTCAATATTACTTACCCAGCCTCACGGTCAACGACTATATCGTAGCCCTGCGCATGGAGCCCGAGTTGCCATTTGCTCTGGTCAGGGATCGATATACCGGGCTTCACACACTCTCTGTTCCAGAGTCGGGAGTCAGCCAGAAAATTAAATTTGCTTATGTCGCAGAGTCCAGAGAAGCAGGCAAAAAAACATGTGACGAGGTAGTCGGACCAGCACAATCAACACGTTTTGACGTCCGCTGTTCAGAAGGTATGAAAACAGTACTGAAGGGAGTGTTAGAGAACATTAAGCAACAACCACCTGAAATACAAGCGCCTTTGCAGA
>NZ_JAHHPR010000606.1:0-3750 GCF_024606255.1 Endozoicomonas sp. SESOKO3 | reverse complement strand
GTGCTGCCAGTTAACTTCTATTTAAAAATCAGGGCTCTTTAGTCTGGCCATTAACTTCTGAGGTATTGATACCCTGTCGATAGACATGCCAGCAATGCATCTCCAAGTCATTCCTTAATACTTCATTTTGGATGCCTTCGAAAAAATCGACATTTGCCTTGAATAATGTTTCATCCATATAGATCTTGGAGATGATATCTGGCCAGAATTCTTCTGGCTTTTCTAGAATGGGTTCTTTTAAACAATCTGTAATTCGAGAGATTGAAGCCAGATAACGGTCCCGCTGTTCGGGAAGTTTCGCCAGCAATTGGTTTAGCCGATGAATATTACCGTTTTCTGCGTTCATTTCTGTGGCTTTTGCCCGGCGGAGGGCCCTTGTCTCAAATTCCTTCGGGAAATGGCTATTCGCGATAGCATGGTAATGTTTGGTGTACACCAATTCCAGGGGTATGTAACGCTGGGGTGAGGATATATACGCATCTTCGGTGGCCAGAACAAAACAGCCGGGATTATTTTTTATCAGTGTGGTGATGTAATAGTCAGTTTTCCCCTGCGTGATCTCCCTGCTCAGTTGTTCTGCCTCTTCCCCCTCATCGGTAAAAGGATGTATGGCGGTAAACAGGGTAGTTGCCGGTGTAGCACCAGCAATTTCCTGGGCCGGGATTAAGTTGAAGGGGATTGCTTTAATGCCATAATGTTCAGCTTCTGCACGACAATCGTTGACATCGACAGGAATGACTTTGATCTGGAATCCAAGCTCCTTGAGGTGATTTTGCATTAACAAGGATACTTCTACGTCACCGCAGCCAATATCAACAATGTATTTGATTGCGCTATTTTTGCGTAAAAAGTCAGTCAGAAAGCTGAAGTTATGCAATTCCAAAGTCGAACTGTCTGCCGCCAGAGTGGGATCAACGAATGGTTGCGAAGGGTCCAGTGTCATCAATTCCTGATTACCAATGCGGACCGTTTCCGGTGTAAACTCATCCGATAGATGGGCATAGGTAGCACAGTAATTGCCAATGGAACTATTATCCACAATGGCTTTTTTCGCTTCGGATGAACCGTAATACGGCGTTCTGGAAGGCGTCTTTAAATCAGTAATGGTCCGGCTTGAAAGATCGACGGTTTGTTGTTCGTGGAAGCTGTCGGTTTTCAGATAAGAAGTGATGTCATGTTTTTGCGTAATATCATCAGGTTTACCAGGGGGAGTTTCTTTAGTGTCGCCCTGAAGTGTCGTTGGAACGACAGAGTTGAGAGTGTCCATACCGTTAATCATGACTTTTCTCCTTGTCTATGAAGATGCAATAAAATTAAAAACTTTTATTCAGCCTGAACTGATTAAAGTCTGTGCTTAATTTTTAGACTAAAGTGCCATTCATTAGTTCAATCCATGCTTCCATAAGGGGCAGCCACAAAATTTCAGCAATTCGTAACCACGCCGCGACCCACAGAGCCTGAAACCGTGGGAACCGGAGTTTTGCAACAGCTCTCCAGCCTGGTAGCTATTCAAATACAAAAAAGAACTTGTATCCGTTTACTAAAAACGAATAATATTCGGCTTTATTTTCAAGTGTTAGTGTCCTTTATGTCCAGACAGCAGAAACGTAATCAGAGAGAGGCCGAAATCGTTGCTGCCACACTCCTCCTGATGAAAGAGAAAAGCTTCCTTGATCTGCGAATGTCCGATGTTGCCAAAGCAGCAGAATGTTCCATGGGAGCCATCTATTCTCATTTCTCCAGTAAAGAGGATCTCCTTCTGGGGTGCGCCTGTTTTCTGGCCCGGCAAAAAATTCAGGTGCTTCAACGTGTTCTGGGTGCAGATCTGACTTCAATTGAAAAGATGGTCATGATGTCTCTCTGCATGTGGCAGGTGAATCAGGAAAATCCGGAGCACTTTGCACTCGGTCAGCTGGCCATGAATCCAAGCGTCTGGCAAAGAGCCTCGACCAATCGCAGTAATGCCATGAATGAGTTGGGAGACTACATTGACAATCTCCTCAAGACTCTGGTTCGGCAGACACTGGTTGAGAATGGTTATGAAGAAGTGTCTGAGACCTTGGTCGCCGAGTTGTTGATGGGGCTCTGGGGGTTGTCCAGTGGTCTTTATCAAATTAAGGAGTCAGGTTTTGGCGTGTTCAATGCGGACTTTCGAGAAGACGACGGAGTCAATCTGCACCTGGCAAATATTGAACGCTACCTGGCAGGCTGGAACCTTCATGCTAGCGTTCCCAGATCACGACTTATTGAACTGGTAGACGTTGTGGGTGCCTATACAGCCCTTGAAGCAGTCTGCTGAAAGTTTTACGTTAAACACAGTTTGGTTGGCAATTGTGGCATTTGAAGGTGGCGCAGAGTGTTGTTCTTTGCCCATGGCTGTTTATATTAATCCCCTCAGGCAGGGGATTTTTTACACTATTTTGCGAATGATATTCGGGGTTTGGATGCCCTGTGTCTGAGAGGGAGAAAGATAATGAAACCGCTTTTCAGCCTGCCCAAAAGCAAGGCTTTGTTCAATAGCAACAAGTTGGGGCATTCTCCGGCTTTTGTAGGCTTGGTCGCTGCGATTCTGGTGCTTACGGGTTGCTCGCAGCCACAGGAAGAGCAAAAAGAGCTGGTTCGTCCTGTGAAGCTGTTCAAAGTGGAAGATTCCAATGCCGGGAACTTACGGCAGTTCCCGGCCAAGGTTTACGCCAGCAGGGAAGCCGAGATTTCTTTTCGTATTCCCGGTGAGCTGGTGGAGTTTCCGGTCAAACAGGCTGAAGTGGTAAAGAAAGGGCAGTTACTGGCCAGGCTGGATGACCGTGATATTCGCAATGAGCTGGCTGCCCGACAGGCAGATTTTGATCTGGCATTAACGGCCTCCCCGACGTCCACTACATTCACGCCCTTGGCGAAAGATATACCGAGGGAAATCGCTTTCTCAGCGTTACTTCGATAGAGATTTTGGGGCGTGTCATCAAATGCAGTGTGAATGTCTGCAATATCACCCAGATAAATAAGCTCAGTGGTGCCTGGTGCGCTGATCAGCAACTGTTTCAGCTCACTAATATCCCTGAACTCTCCCGTGGGATGAATACGCACCGAAAAGCCATCAATAAACATGTTACCGGCATTGGATACAACATTCTGATTCTTGATCAGACCGTAGATATAGGCCGGATCGACCCCCAGGGCGGCCGATTTGGGCTGAGAGATTTCAATAACCACCTGTTCGTCGACCGTACCCGCCAGGCTGACTTTCTTGACGCCATCCACCAGAGAAAGTTCGCGCTGAAGAAAGTCGCCATAACTTTCCAGCTCACGATAATTAAAATCACGACTACTGATGTTCAGCATGATGCCAAAGACATCACTGAAGTTATCATTAACGATGGAAGGCAGCACACCGGGAGGCATAGAGGACTGGGTATCATTAACCTTACTGCGAAGCTCATCCCATATTTGTGGCTGGTCGCTGGCAGAGAACTCATCTTTGAGCTCTATCATGATCTGGGAAAGACCCGCGCTGGAGACGGAATCGATATTCTTTATATATTCCAGTTCCAGAATGGCCCGTTCCAGAGGCAAAGTCACCTCCTCTTCGACCTGCTGGGGTGAAGCCCCCGGGTAAGCTGTATTGACCATCGCCTGAGGAATCGGAAACTCCGGAAACTCCAATTTCCCCAGACCAAAGAACGATATCGTACCGCCGATCAACAGCAGAACCACAAACATCCAGCTGATGACTTTGTTTCGAATCGAATACTC
>NZ_JAHHPR010000605.1:0-1349 GCF_024606255.1 Endozoicomonas sp. SESOKO3 | reverse complement strand
GGCCTGACTGTTGTTTTCCTGTTCGGATATCTGATCCTGACTAACTGGAAGCTCACTCTGGTATTCATCGGTGTTGCACCCATCATTGCCTTAGTGGTCAGCACGGCCAGCAAACGCTTCCGTAAGCTGAGCTCCAGGATCCAAACCTCCATGGGCGATCTGACCCACGTCAGCTCCGAGTCGATCAATGGCTACCGGGTAGTCAGAGGCTTTGGTGGTGAGAGCTATGAAAGCCACCGTTTCTTTACTGCCAGTGATCGCAATACTCGCCAGGGTCTGAAAATGGTCAAGGCTTCCGCTGTCCATACACCTACCCTTCAGTTTCTGGTAAACAGCGCCCTCGCCATCCTGTTCTTCCTGGTGTTGTGGTTAAAAGGAGATGCAACCACAGCTTCTCTGGTGAGCTTTGTCACTGCCGCTGCACTGCTGCCAAAACCTATTCGTCAGCTGAGCGAAGTCAATGCCAATATCCAGAAAGGTATTGCCGCGGCAGAAAGCATTTTTGACATGGCTGACCAGCCATGTGAACCCGATAATGGCACCTTTGAGAAGAAAAGAGTTGAAGGCAAGCTGGAGTTTCGAAATCTGGTTTTCAACTATCAAAATGCCGACAAACCCGCTCTGAACAACATTAATCTCGTCGTTAATCCGGGTGAGACAATTGCCCTGGTGGGCCGCTCCGGATCAGGAAAAACCACCCTGGCCAACCTGATTCCCCGTTTCTATTCCCATGAGCAGGGTCAAATCCTGCTGGATGACACACCTATTGATGAATACGGTCTGAAAAACCTCCGTAGTCATATCGCTTTGGTGGACCAGAATGTCACTCTGTTTAATGATACCGTAGCTCGCAATATTGCCTATGGTGACCTGCGGGAAAAAGATGATGCTGACATCCATCTGGCTGCCGAAGCCGCCCATGCCAACGAATTCATCAAAAATATGGCTCAGGGCATGAATACGCTGGTCGGTGAAGATGGCGTGCTGCTCTCGGGTGGTCAGCGTCAACGTTTGGCGATAGCCAGGGCTATTCTGAAAGACGCTCCTGTTCTGATTCTCGACGAGGCGACTTCTGCCCTGGATACCGAATCCGAGCGTCATATTCAGGCGGCGCTGGATGAAGTCATGAAGAATCGAACAACACTGGTCATTGCACATCGGCTCTCCACCATTGAGAATGCAGACCGTATCGTTGTGATGGATAAAGGCGAAATTGTAGAGAGCGGCACCCATGCCGAACTGCTGGCCAAAAAAGGTCATTATGCCAAACTGCACCAGATGCAGTTTCAGGAAGAACAGGAAGAAGCCGTAGAGGTAACACCTCTGGCTTCTTCAAAGCCAGTATAAAA
>NZ_JAHHPR010000604.1:0-2445 GCF_024606255.1 Endozoicomonas sp. SESOKO3 | reverse complement strand
ACCAATTTATTGCAACCGCAGTAGGACAGCCTTAAGTCCGACAGGCTGCTAGCAGAAGGACATACGGATGCGCCGGTACTCAGGGCTCCAGCGTTTTGCTCTGATCTTTTGTTCCAGATCAGTCAACTCAGTGACGGGGGCCTGACCTTCCTTTTGAGCCTGAAGAACAACGGCAAGAGCAATATCGTTGGTGACATGCTGAATGCGATCCAACAAAGGCAGAAGAGGTGCTTCTCTGTTCACCAGAGCGGGAGAAGCCAATGCCAGCGTTTCTACAGCAACATCGAGCATCTTGTCAGTGATGCGACCAGCACCAGAGGCCAGCACGCCAAGACCCAGACCGGGGAAAATATAGATATTGTTGCACTGGGCAATCGGGTAAGCGCGGTCATTGAACCGAACCGGCTCAAACGGGCTGCCTGTTGCAATCAGCGCCGTGCCGTTGGTCCATTTGATAATGTCTTCAGGCAGGGCTTCTACCTGACTGATCGGATTCGACAGTGGGAAGATAATAGGCTGCTCGTGGTTGACCGCCATGTTCTCAATGACTTCCCGGGTGAACAGGCCGGGTTGGCCAGAAACACCAATGATCGCGTCTGGCTTGGCAATACGAACGACATCCGCCAGAGAAATACTGCCCTCGGCTGACCAGTTCTCAATGTCCACAAAACGGTGAGCCAGCTTCTGCTGGAATGGACGGAGACCCTCCATCTGATCGTGCACCAGACCGTCGCGATCAACCATATAAATGCGCTTGCGGGCTTCCTCTTCAGACAATCCACGACCCACCATCAGGCGGATAATCTGTTCAGCAATCCCACAGCCTGCAGACCCCCCGCCCAGGAAAGCAACGCTCAGATCTTCAACAGATTTACCGGCAGCTCTGGCTGCAGCCATCAGGGTGGCAGCAGTGACACCGGCAGTACCCTGAATGTCATCGTTAAAGGTGCAGAGTTCATCACGGTACTTCTCCAGCAAAGGCGTAGCGTGATTAATGGCGAAGTCTTCAAATTGCAGCAGAGCACTTGGCCAGCGACGTTTAAGTGCCTGGATAAACATCTCGACAAATTCGAAATAATCGTCTTCACCGATGCGCTCATGACGCCACCCCAGGTAATTAGGGTCTTCCAGCAGCTTCTTGTTGTTAGTGCCACAGTCCAGAGTAATGGGCAATGTCAGGTTGGGAGTAATACCACCGACGGCAGAGTAGAGGGATAGTTTTCCGATGCAGATACCCATACCACCAATCCCCTGATCGCCCAGACCCAGGATACGCTCACCATCAGTCACTACAATGACTTCAATGTTGCGCTTGAAGTTTGCCAGCATGGCGTCAATCTGGGCGCGTTCAGGGTAAGAGATATAGAGGCCACGAGGTCGACGATAAAGATCGCTGTATCTCTGACAGGCCTGACCTACCACTGGGGTGTAGATGATTGGCAACATTTCCTGGAGATGACGCTGAACCAGAGCGTAGAAAAGCGTTTCGTTGGTATCCTGCAGGGAGCGCAGGTAAATATGCTTGAGAATAGGAGTGGGCTTGATCGCAAATGATTTATAGGCGCGGCGGCATTGCTCTTCCAGTGTTTCAACACGTGGCGGCAACAGGCCATGGAGGTCCAGTTCGCTGCGCTCTTCAAAAGTGAAGGCAGTGCCCTTGTTCAGCAAAGGGTTTTCGAGAAGCATACGACCTGAAAGGCCGGTATGAACGCTGTTGGAATCTAGGTCGGTCATTATTCCGTTCCAGTGATGGCTCTGGAGAGTGCATCAGATGTTAAACCCACAATGAAATTATCTACACTTCGTGCAATGTGTGGGTGATGATGGGCAACCTCGGGATTTTGGACTTTATACCAGCTTGCAAGGGTGCATATCACTGTCATGATTTGTGGGTCTAAGGATAAGTCTTGCTCTATATCTTAAATAGACAGGAAAAGCCGAAGTAATCATGCGTGCTTATTACAGGATCTGTTCTTATCCGTTGTTGTCATAAAGCAGTACGTAGTTTATTACCGATAAAACCCTATTCAGACAGGTTAAAGACGCAGCAAATTTGAGATTGAAGGTTCTGCCATTTCGTCCGTACATTGTTTGATGTGAATGTTATCTCTGTATAAAAGTATGGGAGTGACCTTCTGGCATTTTGTCCGCGTCAATCGTTAACTGACGTTTGGTTCCTATATGAAATATCAGTCAATGGCAGTTATTGTATTAATCCAGCGTGAGCTGATACTTTTAGTTCATGGCGATTTGCACTCAATATACTTTTTAAAATGTAACTCTTTATGACTGAATCCCGTCAGCCCTGTCGTGCTGAATTACCAGAAATTTCTTCAGAACAGTTGGCCAGACTAGCCTCTATTTTCAGGCTTCTGGGGGATGAAGGGCGCCTCAAAAATCACCTCATTGAACTGGGTACCTTCCATTAGAGCTGAATCCATGTCG
>NZ_JAHHPR010000603.1:0-76807 GCF_024606255.1 Endozoicomonas sp. SESOKO3 | reverse complement strand
GGCCAAAACCTATGAAGATAAAGGTGATGACTATAACAGCATCATGGTGAAATCAGGAGGATATCGGAGCCGCCCTCAATCAGGGCAAGAGCTGCTTCCTTGTAGGCAACAGCCAGTGCTTCAAAGCTGGTGTTGCGATAGCCTGGATTGTTGACGTCAGGTGAGATGGAAGCTGTTCTGTTTGTTGGGCCCAGCACCCCAGCTACGAAACGTGGCTTATCAGGGTTCTGAGTGGTCGCTGCATCGGCGACCTCTCTGGCTAAACGAGCTGATTCCCGGTTGATCTCCGGTACCAGATGTTCCATCTCGTAGTCAGCCATGGCAATGGTTGTGGCGTTAAAGGTATTGGTTTCCAGAATGTCCGCACCGGCATCCAGATAAGACTGGTATATCTCCTTGATGATCTCAGGACGTGTCAGAGAGAGAAGGTCATTATTGCCTTTGAGGTCGCAGTCGTGATCAGCAAACCGTTCACCACGGTAGTCTTCCTCATCCAGTTTGTAGCCTTGAATCATGGTGCCCATGGCACCGTCGAGCACCAGAATCCGTTTCTCCAATTGCTTTTTAAGAAGGTTTGCTCTTGGAAAGTGTGCTCTTTCTTGACTGTTAGGCATGGGTACAGATTCCGGGCCAGTTCTCTCTATAGCCATGAAACAGGTTGTCAGGCTTTTAGTTTGACGATTCATGACTGCTTGAAGGTATTGTCAGGAGAGCGATGGTATCAGAAATACGCCTTGGAGTGTCTACTTCAAATTGCACATATCTACTGGAAAAATAAGAGAGTGGCACATAAGAGTAGACTTAAGCAATCTCGGTGGATTTGCAAAAAGAGACTGGAGCTTCTTTTGTTGTTTTGAAAGTCAGGCTGCTTATACTGAAGCCTGAATATTTTCACGGGTATTTTTGCGAAGACAAAATCCTGCAACCAGGGTGGCTATCATCGTTACGCTGGCAAGCGTCAGTGTTCCCATCTCAGGCAGTGAACTCATCAGTCCACTGACCACTGTAGCCAGCAACATTTCTATGAAGAAAATCAGGCCAGCGGCGGTGCCTGTATGTTTACTCATGCGCTCGATGGCTCTGGCCTGACATAGAGGCATAAAGAGACCCAGACCCAGCTCAAAGACAATGATGCCTACCATGTAACCCAGTATAGAACTGCCATGACTCCACCAGGCAGTGGCAAAGGAAACGTTTGCGCCTGCAGCCAGAGTGATCCAGGCCAGTCGAGTACTTTTTTCACGCCCTAACCGGTCATTCAATTTAGGGCCAAATGATGCGCTAAAAAGGAAGCCTGCAATGGCCAACGAAAAAAGAAATCCATAAAATTTTGGAGCCAGACCTAATTGGCTGATCATGACAAAAGGCCCACCGGCGACAAATACAAAAGCGCCAGAGAATGCCGTGCCAGTTGCGATTGTGAACCGCAGATAACGCCAGTCAGTTAATACCTCTTTGTAGTCTGAAAGAATAGGGTAGCCAGAACGCTCGGAGGCTTGATGTTTTTCAGGGATAAGCAGCAGGCTGAACATCGCCATAACGGCCATTGCACCCATGGCCAGAAAGTTGCACCTCCAGCCTGCATATTCTTGAATAAATCCACCCGCGACGGGAGCCAGCAGAGGGGCTATGGTCAGGCAGGCGCTGATGTAGGACAGCATCCGTACTTCCATTTGGTCTTGGAAGTAATCTCTGGCCAGGATTCGGGCAACGGCAGTGCCAAAACAACCAAACAGGGCCTGAACAAAGCGTGCGGCTATGAACAGAGCAATGTTGTTGGTCTGCAAAGTGACGGCAGTGGCAAACAAGTAAAGGGTATAACCTAGCATCAAGGTTCTTTTTCGACCCAGGCGATCAGCCAGTGGACCTACTATCAGCATGGATAGCGAAAAACCCAGCATAAAGATACCGACACTCCATTGGGCCGTTGCACTGTTACTGCCAAAGTACTCTGTAATAGCCGGCAGCGATGGTGAGAATATATCGATAGAGACCGGACCAACTACGGCAAACAGTGTCAGTATCACCAAGACAGCATTGGAGTGTTTTTCTGTATCTAATGCGCTCATGGCTGCGACTCGTTCCACTGAAATTTATGCTTGAAGGGATAAGTTTGACAGGCTCACAGGAGTCAATTGATCTCTGTTACAGGGCAAAATCCGCCTGTACCTCAGAAAAAGAGCGCAAAGGGTACAGGCTTGTGAAAAGGGTAGCAATGGTACAATTCCACATCTGGCTGAGGACTCGCGAAGTATCAGGCAGGCATCGACCGCAATGGGGTATAACCCTCCGAAGTTCAAGTACATGTCTTTAATACCTGACTGGCCTGCTGGGGATTTCAACATAGCGCCTAATGGCATAGAATATCGGCAGAATGACAAGAGGGTTCTTGAGTTGAATATTACATTCACGGAAGCAGCACAAAAGTACCTGGTCACGCTGTTGGAGAAACAGAATGTCGAGGGTATTGGTGTGCGCCTGTTCGTTACCCAGCCTGGTACTCCTTACGCGGAAACCTGCCTTGCCTACTGTAAGCCGGGTGAGGAGAAGGAAGGGGATCTGATTCTTGAGCTGGAATACTTTAACTGCCGTGTGGAAGGAAAAAGTGAGCAGTACCTGGAAGACGCCGTTGTTGATTTTTCCGAAGACAAGCTGGGTGGCCAATTGACCATCAAGGCACCGAATGCCAAGCTGCCTCAAGTCAGCGAAGATAGCCCGCTGGACGAGAAGATCAATTATTTCCTGCAGACCGAAATCAATCCGGGGTTGGCTTCACATGGTGGTGTGGTTTCCCTGGTTGAGATTGATGAAGGTGTCGCTGTCTTGCAGTTTGGTGGTGGTTGCCAAGGATGCAGCGCAGTCGATTTAACGTTGAAAGATGGTGTAGAAAAAACTTTGATTGAGCGAATTCCTGAGCTTAAAGGTGTCAGGGATGTGACAGATCACAGCATTACCGAGAATGCCTACTTCAAGTAATATTATCTTCAAGGCCGGTTTATAGGCTGATATTACTCTGTTTCAGAAAGAGTGTATTAGCCCGTAAGCCGGTTTTTTTGTGCACTGGATATGAGCGAAGGTCTAAGTCGTATCATCTGGTATTTATTTATATTATACAATCATATTTGGCTTTTTGGTTATTGTTTGCAAAACTCATTTCAAATTTTGAGATTGAATAAAAACGAATGATTAGTTGTTAATTAGCTCGGATTTATCACTGAGGATATGACTTTTTTTTGCTTAAGTTGTTCAATTAACTCATTATTTTCGCTGGAAATTTACGGATTGGTATTCAATGAAATCGAATCTTATTACTCAGGCTGGCAAAGAAAAGCTTAAAAAAGAATTGCATTACCTCTGGCGGGATAAGAGACCTAAAGTAACTCAGGCGGTTTCTGAAGCAGCGGCATTAGGTGACCGAAGTGAGAATGCTGAGTATAAGGAAGGTAAAAGGCTGTTGAGAGAAATTGATCGAAGAATTCGCTTTCTCACCAAGCGGCTCGACATTGTAAAAGTAGTGCATTATTCACCGGAACAGGAAGGTAAAGCCTTTTTTGGTGCCTGGATAGAGCTTGAAAATGAGGAAGGAGAGATTCTTCATTGCCGGATTGTGGGGTCTGATGAAATTGACGTCAAGCGTGGGCACATAACCGTGGACTCGCCAATGGCAAGGGCTTTAATCGGCAGGCAGGTTGATGATGAGGTTATGGTCAGGACGCCGGAAGGAAATAAAGTCTGGTATATCAATAAGATACAATATGAACCTTTCCATTCACTTTGATGGCTTTGTCGGCTCCTGACCTTGTAATCAGGGTGAAAAACCTGTTGCCGTATTTTTACCTAAGATGGTTTTTGGGTGTATAACGGTCGGCCATAAACGTATAACATAATACGCCATTTTTTCTTGGTGTTTCTGGCTTTTCCAGTAGATAAAAGACCTGTGAAGCGGTACAAACAAGCCATACTGTCAAATTTTTTCGTTGCTCAGATTATCAAACCCTGTGGCTCCCAGTATATGCATTTGGTAGAAGCCAATCTTGATATTGAGTCTCGCTCTGACCGGACACTGTGTACAGAAGTATTACACGGTGCGTATCGTTACGAAGTGTTAACCAATCAACTGCTATCGGAAATATGCCCCATATGTGCTGCTATTTTAGATAGAAGAATCAGTAATATGCCAAAAAGCCGGAAGGTTTCTTCCGGCTTTCTCGGTGAAGTGGGTATGGAAGCGCCAGAGTCGCAGATGGATCTGTTATCTGTTTTGAAAGTAGAGAGTGGAGAATCTGAGACTGACGAGGTGACGCAAGGGTATCAATTTGATTTATTTTAAAGGTTTCTGACACAGTCATAACCTGACCATGTCAGACTGTTTATTATTCTGCAATTCTCGCAGGAAGCACGTTTTTCAGCTTTTCTCTCATATCACGCAGGGTTTTCTCCGTCGTTTCCCAGTCAATGCAAGCATCAGTGATGGATACACCGTATTCCAGATCTTCCAGATTTGCAGGCACCTTCTGGGCACCCCAGCCAATGTTACTCTCAATCATTAGCCCTACAACAGACTTGTTGCCTTCGATAAGCTGGTTGGTGACGTTTTCCATAACCAGAGGCTGAAGCGCTGGATCTTTGTTAGAGTTAGCATGAGAACAATCTACCATAATGTTTGGCATAATGTCGGCATTCTCAAGTTCCTGCTCGCACAGGGTTACGCTGACAGAGTCATAGTTGGGCTTGCCGTTACCACCACGGAGAACGATATGACCATACTTGTTCCCCTTGGTACGGGTAACAGCTACCTGACCATTGCCATCAATGCCCAGAAAACGATGAGGGTTAGCTACGGAGTTCAGAGCGTTAATCGCTACTTCCAGACCACCGTCTGTACCGTTTTTGAAACCCACAGCTGAAGACAGGCCACTGGCCATTTCACGATGAGTCTGAGATTCAGTGGTACGAGCGCCAATGGCAGACCAGGACACCAGATCCTGCAAATATTGAGGGGAAATAGGGTCCAGGGCTTCGGTGGCAGAAGGCATACCCAGCTCAGCGACATCCATCAGCAGGCGACGGCCAATGTGCAGGCCTTCTTCAATCTTGAAGGAATCATTGAGGTGTGGGTCGTTAATCAGGCCTTTCCAGCCAATAGTGGTTCGTGGCTTTTCAAAATAGACGCGCATGACCAGATAGAGAGTATCGCTTAGCTCGTCTGCCAGTTTCTTCAGACGCCCGGCATAATCCATGGCAGCTTCAACATCGTGGATAGAGCAGGGACCTACCACTACAAACAGACGATGATCCTTGCCATCGAGAATGTTGCGGATAACTTCACGGCCTTCGGAAACGGTACGCTCAGCAGCTTCGCTCAAGGGAATTTCACTTTTCAGCTGCTCTGGAGTGACCAGTAAGTCCTGAGATTCAATGTTCAGGTTTTCAATTGGTAATATGGCCATTGATTGCGCTCTCAATTTTGATTGTTGCTCCCTCACGGGTTTGCGCCTGAGATTGCCTGCCCGGGTAAGGATAAGTCGGACTTGCAGGGATCAGCGACGGTCGTCCACTCTAATCAAGAACCATGGTTGCTACAACCCCATGAATAATAATTTTGCTTAATTTTAAGTCGTTGCAATTATTGTAGAATCTTGTTGGCTCATATCAGATAGTGAATACCCAGTACCAGCAGAATAATAGCAAGAATCATGCGCATGACTTTTTCTGGCAGGTACTTGCCAATTTTAGTACCAAAATAAATGGCCGGTACAGAGCCGATCATCAGGCTTCCCAGGAGGTTAAAGTCCACATTGCCCAAGAGTGTATGACCGAGACCAGCGACAAGGGTCAGTGGTACTGCGTGGGCCAGTTCAGTGCCGACTACTCGCACAGGAACCAGTGTGGGGTATATCAGTAAGAGAATCGCTGTGCCAAGTGCCCCGGCTCCAACAGATGACAGAGTGACCAATACGCCAAGCACCATCCCCATTAACACTGTAAAGTATTTCAGCCTGTTTCCGGACAGGATTTTGCGGTTGTAAAACTGCAATTTGCTGAGTTTGTTGCTAAATATAAGCACCAGCGCTGTCAAAGTGAGCATAAAGCCAAGGCAGGTAGTAAGTATCGGGCTATAATGATCGCTTCCGGTGAAAAGATATTTCAACAGGAATACTGTAGCCAAAGTGGCTGGAATACTTCCCAGGCACAGGAGCTTTACGAGTTGCCAGTTAACACTTTTTTGTTGGTGATGAACCCAGACGCCGCTGACTTTGGTCAGGGCGGCATACAACAGGTCCGTTCCTATTGCTATGTGGGTCGGAAATCCGAATAAAAGGAGCAGTGGAGTCATCAGAGACCCGCCTCCTATGCCGGTTAAGCCAACGGCAAAACCCACGCTGGCACCCGCTGAAATGTAGAGCAATGTGTCCATCAAATATGGTCTAAAGTTATAAGTAGCTCAGGCGATGTTTGAAATCATGATTAAAGCTGCATGATTCGCTGGTAACTGTAGCGACCGGCTTGTATTCTTGGAAGTAATTAAATGATATTCTCTTATGCCGCTATGAACTAAGAGTACTCATATTTTTTTCACACTATGGGTAGACGTTAGCTCGACCGGAGGCCATCAATGAAGCTGCAACAACTGCGCTATATCTGGGAGGTCGCTCACCATGATCTCAATGTATCCGCCACAGCGCAGAGTCTATATACCTCGCAACCCGGTATCAGCAAACAGATCCGCCTGCTGGAGGATGAACTCGGCGTAGAGGTGTTTGCCCGCAGCGGCAAGCATCTGACCCGAATCACCCCGGCTGGTGAAAAAATTATAGAGACTGCAGGTGAGATTCTCAGAAAAGTCGAAAGCATCAAACAGGTGGCACAAGAGTTCAGTGATGAGCGTAAAGGTTCCCTGTCTATTGCAACGACGCATACCCAGGCTCGCTATGCACTGCCTGATATCATCAACAAATTTATTTCTCAGTATCCAGATGTGTCCCTGCACATGCATCAGGGAGCGCCCATCCAGATTGCTGAGATGGCTGCAGACGGCGTGGTTGATTTTGCCATTGCAACAGAAGCGCTCGAACTTTTTAACGATCTGGTCATGATGCCCTGCTATCGCTGGAATCGCTGTGTGCTCGTTCCGAAGGATCATCCGCTGGCACAAATATCTGAGTTGACACTGCAGGATGTTGCCCGGTATCCCCTGGTGACTTACGTCTTTGGCTTTACTGGCCGTTCCAAACTGGACGAAGCTTTTATGAATGAAGGTTTGTCACCCAGAGTTGTATTCACCGCAACCGATGCTGATGTCATCAAAACCTATGTAAGATTGAAGCTGGGTGTGGGTATTGTTGCGAAGATGGCTTACGATCCGGAACTGGATTCTGATCTGGTTCCTCTGAATGCAGACCATCTGTTTGAGCCCAGTGTCACTAAGATTGGTTTCAGAAGAGGGACCTTCTTGCGCGGATTTATGTACGACTTCATTCAGCACTTTGCACCACATTTGTCTAAAGAAGTCGTGCAGGAAGCGATTTCAAGACATAACAAAGTAGAAGTGGATGAGTTGTTTTCTGGTATTCAGCTCCCCGATCACTGACTTTTCTATCCTTTGAAGCGGCAGCTGCATCACGCAGCTTGCCGGTTCAGTACTTCCTTGACCAGCTTGAAGTAAACTGTGTAAATTTTCGGTTCCTGACCTTCTTCCTCGACCACAAAGAAGGGGGCCTTGTTCACTTTGTAGAATTCGGCCAGACGAGCCCCTTCGCTTGAAGCATCACCTTCTTTGGCGATCAGTACCTGGTCAATTTTCCCAAAGTGGCCGGAGCTTTCGAGCCGCTCCAAAACTTCGCTGCATTTTTTGCAGGGGCTGCCATCTGCCATTATTTTTTTGACCATGGTGATCTTCATCAAGAGTCTCCTGTAGGTGGCTTGCGGTTTATTTTATTACGAAAATGCTGTTTTTTCTTCGCCCATAGTTCTTTACCTGCAGAAAGTCTCGAGAGCTGTCATCAGGTTTTTAACCTTGGTTATGGATTCCTGATACTCTTGATGGCAGTCTGAATCTGCAACAATGGCTCCTCCACCCCAGCAGTGAAGTTTTTGATTCTGGGCAACCAGAGTTCGGATGGTAATGCTGGTATCCATCCTGTCGTTGCAGCTGATATAGCCTATTGCTCCGCAGTATACATTCCTGGCAACAGCTTCAAGTTCACGAATGATTTCCATGGATCTGATTTTAGGTGCACCGGTGACTGAACCGCCCGGGAAGGCAGATTCCATCAACTCAAGAATGCTGTGTTCCTGACTGAGTTCACCGGTCACTGTGCTGACCAAATGATGGACATTAGCATAACTTTCCAGTTCAAACAGTCTTGGAACGTTAATGCTTCCGGGTTTGCAGACTTTACCAAGATCATTTCTCAGAAGGTCAACAATCATCAGGTTCTCAGAGCGATCTTTTTCGCTGGCCAGTAATTCTTCAGCGTGGGCGAGATCTTCTTCAGGTGTTTTACCACGAGGTCTTGTACCTTTTATGGGGCGAGTTTCTACCTTGGAATCAGTCACTTTTATAAATCGCTCCGGCGAGTGACTCAGGACAGTAACATCAAGATGGGAGAGGTAAGCAGAATAGGGCGCGGGACTGACTTTTCTGAGATATTTGTAGGCCTGCCAGCAATCGCCATGATATCGACTGGTGAATTCCTGAGTCAAATTGACTTCATAGGTATCACCGGCAAGTATGTAGTCCTGCACTTTCTTAAAGGCCGATTCATACTCTGCTTCATTGATGGTGGTAGAAAATTTTTCCTGCAGTTGGAATGGCGCCGCACTCTCGGGCTTTGCTTTGTTATGAATGCGAGCAACAATGCTTTTCCGGTCATTGTCTGGCATATCAGGGTGACTGAAAAAAATGGTTTTTTGCTGTTGGTGATCGGAAATAATGGCCCAGTGGTAGAGGCCTACACTCATTAAAGGCACTTCCAGCTGTCGCGGCTGAATTTTTTCTGGCTCGGTCAAGCCACATAGTTCATAACCCCAGAATCCCAGTGCACCACCCGTGAAGGGTAAATCAGGATGCTCCACTTTTGACATGGTGGCCAGTAAATCATTCAGAATCTTGAACGGGGATTGATCACTCTGAATCCGACTTTCGCCGGATAGACGATTGATGGTCTTAGTGTGGTAATTGCCGTCAACAGTAACAACGGCCCAGGGGTCAGCCGTGATAATGTCATAGCGATTGTGTTGCTCTTTTGTGAAAGAGGGAGAACAGCTGTCAAGATAACAGGCCCAGGGTTGCGCGGTAAAAAGCTCGAAATAAGGGCTGGAGTCACTCATGTACTCCAGTTCAACGATGAATAGCTCTTTCATAGAAGGCATGAAAATCCCGGGTCAGATCAGACGCGCATTCTACCTTCAGAGTGTTGTCGGCGCTACGGACTTTTCTGCTGTTTTATTGTTCAGGAGTGCTTTTAAGAGGCGAGTCGGGCTCTCAGAAAGCAGTTTTAGTTGATTTAGAAGCAATTTCTCTGGCAAGAATATTTGCCAATTACTGGATTGTTAACAATAGTCTGTATATTAAAGCTTGACTGATGTATAAATGGCTTTAAAAAAGAATATTGTAAACAATTATCATGACTGAAACGCTCAGAAACAACGACCCGGTTCGTGTCGGCACTCAGGCGCAAGAAGTTGCGGGCCTGCTGATCGGAGATATTATTTCGGGTCGCTTAAGTCAGGGCTGCCGGATCTCTGAGCCAGAGCTCTCAAGAAAGTACGGAGTCGGGCGTGGTCCTCTTCGTGAGGCTATTTTGAAGCTTGAAGGTACCGGTCTTGTTGTTCGTGCGCCTCATGTCGGCGCCACGGTAGTCACCCTTAACCAGAGTGACTTGTCAGAAATATTTGCCATTCGGGAGGCGCTTGAGGGAATGGCTGCTCGTCTGGCAGCGATCCATATGTCTGATCAGCAGCTGCTGGATCTCGAATCTCTGCTGAAAACACACGCCAGCCATATTCATGAGCAGAATGGTCAGTCATACATTGATCAAGAAGGCGATCTGGATTTTCATTATCGTGTGATCAACGGCTCCTGCAACCAAAGGCTGATACGGTCGCTCTGTGATGAGCTCTATTATCTGATTCAAATGTACCGGAAAACGTCAGGTCGTCCTGCTCGTCCTGAGGAAGCGTTGACTGAGCATCAGATGATCTTCAGGGCTCTGAAAGAGCGTGATGGTGAACTGGCCGAAATATTAATGCGCCGTCATATTGCCCGGGCCAGAAAAGAAATTGAACAATGCATCGACTCCGGTCACCAGCATTAGCAAATGAAGTAACCCTGACCTCAGGGGGGCGAAACGTTTTTCTGGATAAGAAGAGGAAGTCAAATGACTGATAAAAACAACGCGCTCAATCAACTGATTGCTAAAGAAGGCATTGTTACCGCACCCGGCGTATACGATGGTATCTCTGCCCGCCTGGGTGAGGAGGCGGGTTTCTCTGCCTTATACGGAAGTGGTGGTGCTATAGCGAGAAGCACAGGTGTGCCTGATATTGGTCTGCTGACGTTAACTGAAGTGGTCGATCGTGTTCGTCAAATCTGTGAAGCCACTTCACTTCCTGTGATTGCCGATGCGGATACCGGTTTTGGAAACGAAGTTAATGTCAAGCGCACCGTAAAACTGTTCAGAAACGCCGGCGTGTGTGGCTTTCATCTGGAAGATCAGGAGTTTCCAAAGCGCTGCGGGCATCTGGATGGCAAATCCCTGGTTTCCATTGAGGAGATGTGCAAGAAAGTGTCCGTTGCTGCCAGGTACGCCGGTAATGTCACTGTTATAGCAAGAACGGATGCTATTGCTGTAACCGGCTTTGGCGATGCGATCGAACGAGCCAAGGCGTATGTTGAAGCTGGAGCGGATATGTTGTTTGTTGAAGCGCCCCAGACTATTAAGCAGATTGAAGAGATTGCCAAACAGGTTACTGGTCCGAAACTGATCAATATGTTTTACAGTGGCAAGACCCCATTGGTACCTACAGAAGCTCTGAAGGCAATGGGTTATCAGCTCATCATCATTCCGTCTGATCTTCAGCGAGCGGCAGTGACCGCGATGCGTGAAGTGCTTGAAGTCATCAAGCGCGATGGCAACAGTGGTGCGATTGCCGATGGCATGATGACGTTTCAGGAACGTGAGCGTCTGGTTAAGACCCAAGAGTTTCTTAATCCTTAACCGTAACACTCATTCAATAAGAAAAACGGAGAACGATCATGGCAGAAAAGATGCTTTCCAATAAGAAACCGGGCGGCGCCGGCCTGCGTGGTCAGTCTGCTGGTGAAACCGCACTGTGTACCGTTGGTAAAACCGGTTCTGGTCTGACTTATCGTGGCTATGATATCAAGGAGCTGGCTGATAAAGCACAGTTTGAAGAAGTCGCTTATCTGTTACTTTATGGCAAGCTGCCGAATCAGACCGAGCTTGATGCTTACAAAAACCGTCTGAAAAGTATGCGTTCACTGCCCGATGCCCTGAAGGTCGTTTTGGAAGAGATTCCTGCCGGTGCACACCCAATGGACGTTATGCGCACCGGTTGTTCAATGCTGGGTAATCTGGAAACTGAGCAGGATTTCTCCGAACAGCTGGATCACATCGACCGTATGCTGGCCCTCTTCCCGGGCATGATTAATTACTGGTTCAACTTCAGTCACAACGGCATTCGAATTAATGTTGATACTGAAGCAGACTCCATTGCTGAGCAGTTTCTGTGGACCTTGCATAACAGGAAGCCGAAACCTCTGCATGTAGAGGTAATGCATGCCTCCCTGATCCTTTATGCTGAGCATGAATTTAATGCTTCTACCTTCACCGGCCGTGTTTGTGCTTCCACTCTCTCTGATGTTCACAGCTGTGTAACCGCTGCAATCGGCTCACTGCGTGGACCTTTACATGGCGGTGCAAACGAGGCAGCTATGGCAATGATTGAGAACTGGCGCTCTGCCGATGAAGCGGAGCAGAACATTATGACCATGCTGGCTCGTAAAGAAAAAATTATGGGCTTCGGTCACGCGATTTACCGTGAGTCTGACCCTCGTAACGATATTATTAAAGAGTGGTCAAAGAAACTGTCTGAGCATTCAGTTGATGAATACCTGTATGCTGTTTCCGAACGTGTTGAGGCGGTCATGTGGCGTGAGAAGAAATTGTTCTGTAATGCTGATTTCTTCCACGCTTCTGCCTATCACTTCATGGGCATTCCAACCAAACTGTTTACACCGATCTTTGTTTGTTCACGTGTTTCTGGTTGGACTGCACACGTCATGGAGCAGCGTGCTAATAATCGTATTATTCGTCCTTCTGCGGACTACACCGGTCCAGAAAGTGTTGACTGGGTGGCGATCAAAGATCGTCCATAAAACTGAAGGACTGATGTTATGAACAGTGCATATCGCAAACCATTACCGGGCACCCGACTGGACTATTTCGACACTCGTGCAGCCATCGAAGCCATTCAGACTGGTGCCTACGCAAGGCTGCCTTACACCTCTCGCGTTCTGGCTGAGCAGCTCGTTCGTCGCTGTAATCCTGCAATCTTGACAGAGGCCCTCAAGCAGATCATAGAACGCAAGCGCGATCAGGACTTTCCCTGGTATCCTGCTCGTGTCGTGTGTCATGATATTCTCGGTCAAACAGCTCTGGTTGATCTGGCTGGCCTGCGTGATGCGATTGCTGAGCAGGGGGGTGACCCTTCCGAGGTCAATCCAGTTGTTCCAACACAGTTGATTGTTGATCACTCACTGGCTGTAGAGTCCGGTGGTTCTGACCCTCTGGCTTTTGAAAAGAACCGTGCCATTGAAAATCGTCGTAATGAGGATCGTTTTCACTTTATTGAGTGGACCAAAACGGCCTTTAAAAATGTTGATGTTATCCCGGCGGGTAACGGTATCATGCACCAGATTAATCTGGAGAAAATGTCTCCGGTTATTCAGGTCAGTGAAGGTGTCGCTTATCCGGATACTTGTGTAGGCACTGACAGCCATACGCCCCATATCGATGCGCTGGGTGTTATTGCGATGGGTGTAGGTGGGCTGGAAGCTGAAACGGTTATGCTTGGGCGTCCTTCCATGATGCGTCTTCCAGAGATTATTGGTGTTGAGCTGGTAGGCAAGTGTCAACCTGGTATGACAGCAACCGATATTGTTCTGGCCATTACAGAGTTTTTGCGAAAAGAAGGTGTTGTTTCTTCTTACCTCGAGTTCTTTGGTGAAGGTGCTGTAGATCTGACCATTGGTGACCGTGCCACTATTTCCAACATGACACCGGAATTTGGTGCTTCCGCGGGCATGTTTTACATTGATGAACAAACCATCGATTATCTGAAGCTGACTGGGCGCAAGCCGGAGCAGGTGGCGCTGGTTGAAAATTATGCCAAGGTCAGCGGCCTCTGGGCAGATGATCTGAAAACGGCTGAGTACGAGCGTGTTCTCACATTTGATTTGTCCACTGTTGTTCGAAACATGGCGGGGCCATCCAGCCCGCATCGTCGTTTGCCCACCTCGGAACTGGCTCAGCGTGGCATTGCTGTCGATCTGGATAAAGCTCAGACCCAAGAAAAAGCAGGTCTTCTACCCGATGGTGCTGTGATTATTGCTGCCATCACCAGCTGTACCAATACCAGTAATCCTCGAAATGTTGTGGCTGCAGGCCTTATTGCTCGCAAGGCCAATAAGCTCGGTCTGGTTCGTAAGCCCTGGGTTAAATCCTCTTTTGCGCCAGGCTCCAAAGTTGCGAGGCTTTACCTTCAAGCCTCAGGATTATTACCTGAGTTGGAGAAACTGGGTTTTGGGATTGTCGGTTATGCCTGTACGACTTGTAACGGTATGAGTGGTGCCCTGGACCCGGACATTCAGAAAGAATTGATTGATCGCGACCTCTATTCTACAGCAGTATTATCCGGTAACCGCAACTTTGACGGCCGTATTCACCCTTATGCCAAGCAGGCTTTCCTTGCTTCTCCGCCTCTGGTAGTCGCTTATGCCATTGCCGGTACCGTACGTTTTGATATAGAAAAAGATATACTCGGTACGGATAAAGAGGGTAATGCTGTCACACTGAAAGACATTTGGCCAAGTGATGAAGAGATCGATGAGATCGTTGCTGAGTATGTGAAACCTGAGCAGTTCAACGAAGTTTACATCCCCATGTTTGACTTGGGTATGACAGAAGAAGCCAAGAGTCCTCTTTACGACTGGCGTCCAATGAGTACCTACATACGGCGTCCTCCATACTGGGAAGGAGCTCTGGCCGGAGAGCGAACTTTGAAAGGCATGCGCCTTCTGGCTCTCCTGGGTGACAACATTACTACCGATCACCTGTCACCATCAAATGCCATCCTGGCAACTTCTGCTGCGGGTGAATATCTTTCGAAAATGGGATTGCCTGAAGAGGATTTCAACTCTTATGCCACACATCGTGGTGACCATCTAACCGCACAGCGAGCGACTTTTGCCAACCCTAAACTGCTGAACGAAATGTGCCTCGATGACAGGGGAGCAGTGAAACAGGGTTCTCTGGCCCGTATTGAGCCTGAAGGTAAAGAAACCCGAATGTGGGAAGCGATTGAAACCTACATGAACCGCAAGCAGCCACTGATTATTGTTGCAGGTGCCGATTATGGTCAGGGGTCATCCCGTGATTGGGCTGCGAAAGGTGTACGTCTAGCCGGTGTTGAAGTCATCGTGGCTGAAGGTTTTGAACGTATCCATAGAACCAATCTGGTGGGTATGGGGGTTCTGCCGCTGGAATTCAAGGATGGCACCACCCGAAAGACTCTGGGTCTGGATGGTACTGAAACCTATGATGTAGTCGGCAGGCGTAGGCCACTAGCGAACCTGACGCTGCTGATTCACCGTGCCAATGGAAAAAGGTTGGAAGTGCCCGTCATTTGTCGTCTTGATACGGAAGAAGAAGTGTCTGTATACGCTGCTGGTGGTGTACTGCAACGATTTGCCAAGGACTTTCTGGAGGGCAAATAAGAATGTCGCATGAGCCTCAGATCAAGGTGCCCGCTAGTTATATTAGAGGCGGCACCAGTAAAGGCGTTTTCTTTAGTCTGGAAGATCTGCCTGAGCGCGCACAGGTTGCCGGCGAAGTCCGGGACAACCTGTTGTTGCGTGTGATTGGTAGCCCTGACCCCTACGGGAAGCATACTGACGGTATGGGGGGGGCTACTTCAAGCACCAGTAAAACTGTCATTTTGTCGAAAAGCAGCCAGCCGGATCACGATGTTGATTACCTGTTTGGTCAGGTTTCAATTGATAAGCCCTTTGTAGACTGGAGTGGTAATTGTGGCAACCTGACCGCTGCTGTCGGTGCGTTTGCAATCAGTAAAGGTCTGGTTGATCCCGTTCGTGTACCTGTAAATGGTGTTTCTGTAGTGCGCATCTGGCAGGCCAACATCAAAAAGACCATCGTTGCTTATGTGCCCATCACTAACGGAGAGGTCCAGGAAACTGGAGACTTTGAGCTGGATGGTGTCACTTTCCCGGCGGCAGAAGTTCAGGTGGAGTTTCTTGATCCAGCAGACGACGAAGGGGCTATGTTTCCAACGGGTAACCTGATCGATGATCTGGAAGTTCCTACTCATGTTGTGGAGTGTGCGAGGCTAAAAGTGACGCTGATTAATGCGGGTATTCCAACTGTTTTCCTGAATGCGCAGGAGTTGGGCTATACCGGAACCGAGTTGCAGGAGGCCATAAATGGCGACCAAGAGGCGCTGGCTCGTTTTGAAACTATTCGCGCTCATGCTGCGGTTAAGATGGGGCTCATTGACCATATAGATGAAGCTGCGCAACGTCAGCACACTCCCAAGATAGCCTTTGTGGCTAAGCCCACCCCTTATACCGCATCCAGTGGTAAAGAGATCAAAATGGATGATATTGATCTGTTAGTGAGAGCCTTGTCTATGGGTAAGCTTCACCACGCGATGATGGGTACCGCTGCGGTAGCCATCGGTATTGCTGCTGCTATTCCCGGAACACTGGTGAACCTGGCGGCAGGTGGCGGTGAACATAAAAGGGTTCGTTTCGGACACCCTTCCGGAATTCTGCGTGTTGGAGCCGAACCTGTCTTGGAAAACGGAGAGTGGAGGGCGAAAAAAGCCATTATGAGTCGCAGTGCCCGAGTTCTCATGGAAGGCTGGGTAAAGATCCCCGGAGATTCTTTTTAAATTCGTGAGTCCGTTAAATACTACTTCAGTCGTCGTTTCAGTTGAGCAAGATCCATGATACGAGTAGAAATTTCTTCAACGGAGTAATCAGTACTGTTGATATAGGGAATACGCTCCTTGCGATAAATCCGCTCAATCGTGTGGATTTCAAACTGACATTGCTGACTGGACGAATAACGTGAGTTCGGGCGTCTCTCGTTACGAATACCAGCCAGTCGGCCGGGGTGTATCGTCAGTCCGAATAGTTTGTCCCTGTGTGGTTGCAAGGGTTTGGGAAGCCTGAGTGGTTCATCCAGATCTTCTTCTGTGATGGGATAGTTCGCTGCAAAGATACCAAACTGCAGACCCAGGTAAATGCAGGACGGAGTTTTACCACTTCTGGATGCTCCCAGCAGAATAATATCCGCTTTGTCATAATTTCTTGTTTTTGCTCCGTCATCATTATCAAGAGCAAATTGAACGGCTTCTATACGTCGGTGGTAACTGTGGCTGTGAGTTGTGGAACGTTTCTTGCCTGTTCTATAGAGAGGGTGTTGACCAAACTCATGCTCAAGGCCCGGTAGAAAAGTTTGGAAGAGGTCTATTATATAGGCACCACTCGTGTGGAGTATGCGACTAACGTCTTCATTCAGTACTGTCATGAAGACGACAGGTCTAATTTGTTCTTCTTTGTGAATACTGTGGATCTTCTCAATCAGCTGAATGGTTTTTTCAGTTGAATCTATATAAGGGAAGGTAACGTGTTGAAACTCATGACCTTCAAATTGCGCGAGGAGGCTCTGTCCGAACGACTCTGCAGTGATTCCGGTGCCGTCTGAAACAAAAATTGCCGTTCTTTTCACTTTTTTTCCTTCAAGGTATTTCATTTTATAACAAAATCTAACATAGTGTACCTGCCGAAACACGGAAGCGATAGGCTGGACTGAATTTGGTATATCAGACGGTTGTCTTTTGTACAAGAAAGCCAAGCGCCGGCCATAAGCATACAAGCGCACCTGGCTAGCCGAAACAGCCATAAGCAGATAGAAAAGAGCGGGGAATGCTGCTTTGAATAATTTTGTAGTGGGCCTGGAAACTCTGGGCATGGGTGACGTCGAAAAAGTAGGCGGGAAGAACGCCTCTCTGGGCGAGATGATCAGTGGTTTGAGCAAAGTCGGGGTAAAAGTCCCTGGTGGTTTTGCAACAACGGCAGAGGCTTATCGGGACTTTCTCGATGGCAATGGACTGTATCAAAGAATTCATAGCCTTCTGGATGACCTGGATATCAATGATATCAGGGCACTGACCACGGCTGGTGCAAAAATACGTCGCTGGATTATGGATGAGCCTTTCAGGCCGGAACTGGAAGATTCCATTATCAAAGCTTACCAGTCTCTTTCCGGAGATGATGATCTGCCAGTGGCGGTTCGCTCCTCGGCAACGGCGGAAGACCTTCCAGACGCCTCTTTTGCTGGTCAACAAGAGACTTTCCTGAATATTCGCGGCGCAGAAAACGTATTGGTAGCTGTTCGCGAAGTGTTTGCTTCACTTTTTAATGACCGAGCTATTGCTTACCGTGTTCATCAGGGCTTTGATCACAGGAATGTGGCGCTGTCTGCCGGTATTCAGAGAATGGTACGCAGCGAGACCGGTTCTTCCGGGGTTCTCTTTACTCTGGATACTGAGTCTGGTTTTGATCAGGCTGTATTTATTACGGCTTCTTACGGTTTGGGGGAGACGGTCGTACAGGGTGCCGTCAATCCGGATGAATTTTACGTCTACAAGCCTGCAGTCAGAGCCGGACGCCCTGGTGTTTTGAGACGTACCCTGGGCAGCAAGGCGATTAAGATGGTATACGGGCGGGGCGGTTCTGCAGGGCGTTCGGTAGAAACAGTTGATGTGGATCTGGATGCCAGAGGGCAGTTTTCTATCAGCGATGAGGACGCCACCGAATTGTGCCGTCAGGCCATGGCTATTGAAGCGCATTACGGCTGCCCAATGGATGTCGAGTGGGCTAAAGATGGTGATGATCAGCAACTCTATATTGTGCAGGCTCGCCCTGAAACCGTGCAAAGCCAGAATAGTGGCAGAAAACTGGAAAGTTACATCCTTAGAGAGAAGGGGGAATTGCTGGTTGAAGGTCGCAGTATTGGTCAGAAAATCGGTCAGGGTAAGGTTCGTCTGATTGAAGATATTGATGAGATGGACAAGGTTCAGCAAGGCGATGTGCTGGTTACTGACATGACTGATCCTGATTGGGAGCCGGTGATGAAACGGGCATCTGCCATCGTGACGAATCGGGGTGGCAGAACCTGTCATGCGGCTATCATTGCTCGTGAGCTGGGCATTCCTGCTGTTGTGGGTTGCGGCGATGCGACTTACAGGCTCAGGGAAGGTGCTTTGGTAACGGTCTCCTGTGCAGAAGGTGATACGGGTTTTATTTATGAGGGCTTGTTGAACTTTGAACATAAGGTCAGAGATCTGGATGTTATGCCGGAACTGCCTTTTAAGCTGATGATGAACGTGGGAAATCCAGACCGTGCTTTCAGCTTCTCTCGACTGCCCAATAAGGGAGTGGGTCTGGCCAGGCTTGAATTCATCATCAACAAGATGATTGGTGTGCATCCCAAAGCCCTGCTGAATTTTGAGCGGCTGCCTGCGGATGTGAAGCGTCAGGTGGGGGAGCGCATTTCAGGCTATGGCAGTCCGGTAGACTTTTATGTTGATAAGCTGGTGGAAGGCGTCTCTACCATTGCCGCAGCCTTTGCTCCGGAAAAAGTCATTGTTCGCTTATCTGACTTCAAGTCCAATGAGTACTTCAATCTGTTGGGTGGCCATCTCTATGAGCCCCATGAAGAAAACCCGATGCTGGGCTTCCGGGGAGCGTCACGTTATATCTCTGAAGATTTTCAGGATTGTTTTGAACTGGAATGCCGGGCCATGAAGCGGGTTCGTGATGAAATGGGGCTGGCCAATGTTGAGCTGATGGTGCCATTTGTTAGAACGCCGAACGAAGCAGCTCAGGTGACTGCCATCATGGAAAAGTTGGGTCTGAAACGAGGTGAAAACGGTCTGCGAGTCATCATGATGTGCGAGCTGCCTTCCAATGCGTTGATGGCAGAGGACTTCCTTCAGTACTTTGATGGTTACTCCATTGGTTCCAATGATATGACTCAGCTAACTCTGGGTCTGGACCGGGATTCTGGCTTGATTGCCCATCTCTTTGATGAACGTAATCCGGCCATCAAGCAGTTATTGTCGATGGCTATTCAGGCTTGTAGAAAGCAAGGTAAGTACATAGGTATTTGCGGTCAGGGCCCCAGTGACCACCCTGATTTCGCCAGGTGGCTGATGGAGGAGGGTATTGAGACAGTATCCCTGAATCCGGACTCTGTGCTGGAAACCTGGTTGTACCTTGCTGATAATGGATCTCAATAGTTTGATGCAAAGATGAAGCTCGCAATGCGGGCTTCATCATCTCTGTTTATACTGACTATTCAATTCCCTTGTCTTCTTTACTCTCCTGATTCCTGTAGACTTTTTGCCATCAGATCCTGTCTGTAAAAATAAGGAAAGAAGAATGACCCGGTTTACTACCCCTGATCTTTGTGATGAATTTCCCGAACAGGTTTCCGTTGCTGAATCTGGTTTCAGAAACTTTGGTGGCGTTAATGCTTTTCATGGGCAAGTCGTGACCCTGAAATGTTTTGAAGATAATTCCCTGGTGCGTGAGTGGGTAGGTCAGCCAGGAGAGGGCAGGGTGCTGGTAGTTGATGGCGGGGGGTCCATGCGCAGAGCCATGCTGGGCGATATGCTGGCAGAGCGAGCCGTTGAAAACGGTTGGGCAGGGATTATTATTTATGGCTGCATCAGGGATGTCGATATCATTGCCGATTTGTCATTGGGCGTTCAGGCGCTGGGTTGTCATCCCATGAAAACGGATAAAAAGGGGGTGGGTGAAAGTAATCTGGTGGTCTCTTTTCATGGTGTTGATTTTGCACCCGGGGGTTATGTCTACGCCGATAATAATGGAATTCTGTTCTCTCAGGAAAGGTTGATTTGATAAGCTTCTTCGCTTTTAGATCACCATAAGATTTATGAGTAGCGAAGTTTTATCCCTGATAATGAAAGAGCAGAGCAGAGCTTTTTTAATAAAAAAGGCTCTTCAGGTATTAATGTTGTAAATAAGTCTCATGAGTTAGCTGGAATAAGTAAAATTGTTAAGAGATAATTTAATGGGTTCTTGAGAAGTAAATATTCAACAGGGTTCTGTTCAGCAAAGGCCTACCTCTTGGAATAGTTACCTCAATTCAGGGTGCAGACCCTTATACTTTGACAATTTCCGGTAGAGCAGGTCATGCAGTGGCAGTCCCTTTGGGCTTTCGTAAAGATGCTATGCATAAAGCATCAATATTAATAAATCGCTCATATGAGCTGAGTTGCAATAATGATTTTATGCTGACAGTAGGTAGGATTATTACTCCTATTGCTATGATATTTTTGCCTTTTTTTGAAAAGCCAAGTCATGTTTCTGAAGAGAATGTAAAATATTCAGGTGTTGAAAAGGCTGTGCATTTATTAACAAAAACTCTGATAGTTTTAGGAGAAAAATAATGGGTTTTGAAGTTTGGGTTTTATACTTGGTTTCAATTTTTCTGGTCATTATGATACCAGGTCCTTTATCCTTGTTGATGGTTTCCAATTCTGTGCGTTATGGAATTATTAGATCATATCCCTCTTTTTTAGGTGGAACTGCTGCATCATCCTTGTATTTAGTTGTGTCCGCAACTGGGTTAGGCGTCATAATTACTGCTTCTGATCATTTATTTATGATGCTGAAGGTTTTAGGTGCAGTTTATTTGGTATATCTGGGATTTATGACTATCAGAGGATCTATTAATAAAATACCTGAAAGCACAACGGATTTTGAGTCTGGCGAATCTCCAAAATTTAATAATTTATTTAAAAAATCATTTTTTTAGGGGTAAGTAATCCAAAAGATATTATCTTTTTCATGGCCTTCTTGCCTCAATTTATTTCATCAGAAAAACCATTGTTGGATCAAATTGTAATTGTTGTTGTGACTTGGATGCTGGTAGATTTAGTTTGCAAATTACTCTACGGTCTTCTAGCTATAATCATAAAGCCTATTCTAAGAACAGAAAAGAGCAAATCTATATTTGATAGATCTACAGGTGCTTTCTACATAATAGCGGGCATTGCAGCAGTATTGATTGTTTAGCTGCTTTTTTCAGATTCTAAAGCCTTATTTTAATGAGGTGATATCTGATTTTTACAGCAGGATTGGGTCATTGTTGAATGATTCTGGCGTACTCTTCAATATCGATGTTTCCTCCTGAGGCAATGATCACGGTTGTCTTTTCTCTGAACTTTTCTGAGTGCTGTAACAGTGCTCCGAGTCCGATAGCGCCGCTGGGTTCGAGGATAAGTTTCATATTAAATGCAGCAAATCTAATGCCTTCATTTACAAACGCTTCATCAACGGCCAGCCCTGCGACCTCAGAATTCTGTACGATCAAGAGATTTGTTTCACCGGGGCTCAGGGCTTGAAGAGCGTCACAGGAGCTGACGAGATTGCCATTTGCCCTGGCCCGACGACCTTGTTCAATCGACAAGGTCATTCCTTCATATCCGGACGGTTCAATAGCCAGTACCTGAGTTTCAGGGTAGTTGACGGTGTTAAAGACCATACTTGAGCCTGCAACCAGACTGCCTCCACCGGTTGGACATAACAAAAAGTGGCAAGTCTCACCAAGCTGCTCAAGCTGTTCGGAAGTTTCTATAGCGACAGCGGACTGACCTTGTATCAGGGTGGCATCATCAAAAGGGTGAAGAAGAGAGTAGTTATGCTGTTGGGAGAGTTTAACGGCCTCCGCAGCAGCTGCCTCCTCTCTGGATGGTTGAGATTCATCACAGAGTTTGACTTCGGCGCCGTGGGCAAGGGCACTGTCTATTTTGTTCTTGGGGGCATCGGCGGGCATAACAATGTGAACATCAATGCCCAGAATTTCGCCTGCTGCGGCCAGCCCTCTGGCAAAATTGCCGGAAGAGTAGGCAACGACGCCGCGTGATTTCTCCTGTTCAGTCAGCTGCAGCAGTCTGTGAAGGGCTCCCCTGAATTTGAAAGCGCCGGTTTTTTGCAAAGATTCAGCTTTCACAAATACTTTGCCCTGGACTCTTGCTCCCAGCTCTTCGCAGTGAATCAGAGGTGTCTTTCGAGTGTAGCTCTGCTGGCTTTGGTAGATTTTCTTCAGGGTTTTCAAACCAGGGGTAGACAGGGGGGTCGGCATAGGGGTTCCATTTTGTACAACTCTGTACAGGATAGACACTATGCAGGAAGAAGGGGTTCCTATCGGTTTGGAAAATTGTGCGTGATCAGAAGCAGCTCTTCATCTCTTGAGAGATTAAGAGCTGCTGTCAGCTGGTAAACATCGTGGGAAATCCAAAAACTCCCCATAATCGGTTGAGTGACTAGCGGTCTTTTTGAATCACGTGCGTGATATGGTCAAAGTAACCTGTACCCACTTCTTTCTGGGGGCATAAGAAGGTGTAACCTCGTTCAAATGCCGCCTGCTCTGGTTGCTGAACCATCTCCGCATAATGTTTCATGCCCTGCCCCTGACCATAGTGGTAGGCCAGATCGAACATGTTGTGCCACATGCTATGAATACCCGCCAGTGTGATGAACTGAAATTTGTAGCCCATCTCACTCAGTTCATCCTGGAAGCGGGCAATAGTTTTATCGTCCATGTTCTTTTTCCAGTTAAAGGAAGAAGAGCAATTGTAGGCCAGCAATTGATCCGGGTATTCGGAACGGATAGCCTGGGCAAAGGTTCTGGCCTCATCCAGATCCGGTGACGCCGACTCGTACCAGAGAAGATCAGCAAAAGGTGCGTAAGCCAGTCCTCGGGCAATTGCCTGTTCAATTCCCTTGCGGGTGCGATAGAAGCCTTCTTTGGTTCTCTCACCCGTCAGGAAAGGTCGATCATAGTCATCAATGTCGGAGGTGATCAGATCAGCCGTGCTGGCATCGGTTCTTGCCATAAGCAGAGTGGGCACTCCGGCAACATCGGCAGCTAGTCGGGCAGAAATCAGTTTGTCGACAGCTTCCTGAGTAGGGACAAGCACTTTGCCACCCATGTGGCCGCACTTTTTGACGGAAGCCAGCTGGTCCTCAAAGTGAACGCCTGCAGCGCCGGCTTCGATCATGCTTTTCATTAGCTCATAAGTGTTACGGACTCCGCCAAAGCCATCTTCACCGTCGGCAATAATAGGGGCGAACATATCTGTGTAGCCTTCATCGCCGGGTTCGATGCCGTTTTTCCATTGGATCTGGTCTGCTCTCATGAAACTATTGTTCATTCTTTCAATTAACGCCGGTACTGAGTCTACCGGGTAGAGAGATTGGTCGGGATACATAGAACTGGCTGAATTATTGTCCGCGGCCACTTGCCAGCCGGACAGGTAAACGGCTTCCAGTCCCGCCTTAACCTGTTGCAGTGCCTGACCCCCTGTCAGTGACCCCAGACTGTTAACGTAACCCTTGCGTGATTTATTTTCGTAGAGTAAAGTCCAGAGCTTGTTTGCTCCCATTTGCGCAAAGGTATTTTCTACCTTTATAGAACCGCGCAGACGGACCACATCCTCAGCTTTGTAGGTGCGTTTTACGTTGGCCCAACGAGGATTTTCTGACCAGTCCTTTTCGATGCGGGCAATCTCTTCAGCGCGATTATAAGTAGACATTGTATCGCCTCTCCTGAAAGTCAAACGGTTGTTTGTCAAGGCAATTTCAATCTATAACAAAAGATAACAAACTTGATAATTTATTATCGTTATAGTGGATATTCTCATCGAAAATACCACTTTACCCCTTCTTTAAAGGCTGAGTCTTTTACTAAAGGAATGCTTTCCAATAGACAGAAAGTTGCTTTCAAAGGCTATAAAACCGGCCTTTCTGGGTTCGGTTGTCCTGAGAAGGCCGTCAAAGCAGTTATCACCGCTCATAACAGTGAATGAGGGCGGTTTTTAGAATCAAGCGATTGTTTGACTTTGTGGCGGGGATATCTCTATTCTTGGCCGTCTGGCGAACCGCTTCAGGATGTAAACAAAAAATATGAACTTGGCTCGTGTCGATCTGAACCTGCTAGTGTATCTGGATGTGCTTCTGCGAGAAAGAAGTGTCACCAAAGCGGCTGAGCAATTGGGCATAACCCAGCCAGCTATGAGTAATGGGTTGAAAAGACTCAGAAGTCTGTTTAATGACCCTTTGTTGGTAAGAACCAGTGAGGGTATGTCGCCTACAGAGAGGGCTCTCGCCCTGAAACCTCAGATTGCAGACGCCCTGAAACTTTTGGAGCAGGCTGTCCTGCCCAGGGATGCTTTTAATCCCGGAGAAAGTTCCAGAGTGTTTCGTGTTATGGCCAGTGATTATTCTGAATCTACAGTGATCCCGATGGTGCTAAAAAAGCTCAGGTCTGAGGCTCCGGGCATCACCCTTGATATTCTCACACCCAGTGATGTGACCTTTCATGATGTGGAACATGGTCGTGTTGATATGGCCATTAACCGCTTCAGTCATATGCCGCAATCTTTTCATCAGTCACTGATCTGGGAAGACTCTTTTTCCTGTGTTCTGAGTCGGGACAATCCGGTTATTAATAATTTCACTCTTGAGAGTTATCTGTCTGCCCAGCATATTTGGGCAAGTAAAACAGGTATGGGTGTTGGGGTGGGTATTGATCCAAAAGATATTCAGCAACTCGGGTGGGTTGATGAGGCACTGTCGGCAATCGGTCACAAACGTGATATCAGGGTTCTGACGAGGCATTATCAGGTAGCCATGTTGCTTTCCTCTCAAAATGACCTTATTGCGACTCTGCCCAGTAAGTTGGCTGAATTACACCGTCATGAAGATGAGTTGGTGGTTTTGCCGCCTCCGTTTGAGATTCCAGCTATCCAGCTTCGTATGGCCTGGAGTCCTTTGTTGCATCACGATGCAGGGCACAACTGGTTACGGCAGGTTATCAAAGCGACTACTTAGCAATCTCATCAAGAAGCTGAGTCTGCTTGATAACATATGATAATTTGTGTGAAATAATTCACCGCATTGTATGGAATATCATGTTAACTGGTGTTAATCTTTGACTGCCTCTGAGCGATGAAGGCTTGTTGACTGTTCTGCCTGTCGAAATCCTGATCGCACCTACACGAGACTCACCGAAAGGTAAAACAAAATGAACTGGTTAACACAACTGGACACAGAGCATACTCTCTTCGCAGTGGCTGATGAGTGCATTGAGAATACATCAGAAAGCTACTACCTGATCATTGCCGAGCAAAAGCAGGAATCCCATCCGGACGATTAAGTCCCGGAATGTAGAAAGGCCGCCATTGTGCGGCTTTTCTGTGCATAAGCTTTGTTAATAATTGCTATTTATTGAAAAAATATCATATATAACTGAGTTGAATTGGTCATCACTTGTCGGTTCAAACAGAATAGTGTCAGGCTTGAGCTGTCGGGTTTTTTGCTGAAATCGGGCGGTTTGTCTCAAGAATAACAGCGTGTAGAAGGAAGGCGTATGGCTGATCGTATTCAGATCGGAGGTTTGCAGGTAGCGGCCCCTATCCACAATCTTTTGGTTGAAGCTATCGAGGGCACTGGAGTGACTCCAGAGGCCTTCTGGTCAGGTTTTGAGCGTGTTTTGGATGAGTGCGTCGTTGAAAACAGGGCTCTGCTGCAGAGGCGAGAAGCTCTGCAAAATCAAATTGATCAGTGGCACAAAGAGCATAAGCAGCAGCCACATGATCCTTCTGCCTATAAACAGTTTTTGTTGGAAATTGGATATCTACAATCTGAAGGCGGAGACTTTGAGATTGCGACGGAAAATGTTGATACAGAAATTGCATCTCAGGCCGGACCTCAGCTGGTTGTTCCAGTGATGAATGCTCGTTTTGCCCTGAATGCAGCGAACGCCCGTTGGGGAAGCCTTTACGACGCGCTGTATGGTACCGATGCTATTCCGGAAAATGATGGTGCTGAACGCGGCAAGGCCTACAACCCCGTCCGGGGGCAGAAGGTCATTGCTTTTGGTAAGGCGTTGCTTAATCAGGCGGCACCTCTGGTCAAAGGAAATCATTCCGAGGTAACTGGTTATGCTATTAAGGAAGGCGAGTTGGCACTTTCTCTGGGAGATGGTAGTGTCACGGCGCTGGCTCAGCCTGAAAAGTTTGTTGGCTACACAGGGAGTGAAAATGATCCCGGCAGCGTTCTGATCAAAAACAATGGCCTCCATATTGAGATTCAAATTGACCGTCGATCCCCAATTGGGGTGACCGATGCTGCTGGGGTGAAAGATCTGGTGGTAGAAGCAGCTCTTACAACCATCATGGATTGTGAAGATTCCGTGGCTGCCGTAGATGCCGAGGATAAAGCACTGGTTTATCGGAACTGGCTCGGATTAATGAAAGCTGACTTGCAGGAAACGTTTGTTAAAGGTGACAAAACCTTAACTCGCAAGCTGGTGGCTGATCGCAACTATACATCCCCTGCAGGTGAAGCGTTTTCTCTGCACGGTCGGAGCCTGATGTTTGTTCGAAATGTCGGACACCTGATGACCACTGATGCCATTCTGGATCATCAGGGGAATGAGATTCCGGAAGGCATTATGGACGGCATGTTCACTTCACTGATTGCCATACACGATCTTAAAAAGCAGAAAGGTATCAGAAACTCTCGCACGGGCAGTGTTTATATTGTTAAGCCAAAAATGCACGGACCTGAAGAGGTAGTCTTCACCAATAGGTTGTTTGGTAAGATTGAGGAGGTTTTGGGTCTGAGGGAGAATACCCTGAAAGTTGGTATAATGGACGAGGAACGTCGTACTTCTGTTAATCTCAAAGCTTGTATCCGGGCTGCCAGAGATCGCGTAGTCTTTATTAATACAGGCTTCCTTGATCGTACCGGAGATGAAATTCACACCAGTATGGAAGCTGGTCCAATGATTCCAAAAGGTGAGATGAAGCAGTCTGCCTGGATCAATGCCTACGAGGATCAAAATGTTGAAGTAGGTCTTGATTGTGGTCTGGCCGGTCGAGCCCAGATTGGTAAAGGTATGTGGGCTATGCCGGATGAAATGGCCAAGATGCTGGCGACTAAAATCGGACATCCCCAGTCAGGAGCGAATACGGCCTGGGTGCCTTCACCTAATGCCGCGACGCTGCACGCAACACACTATCATTCCGTATCTGTCATTGAAGTTCAGGAGTCTATAGCTGAGCGTCAGAGAGCGAGTCTGGATGATCTTCTGACTATACCTCTGCTGCAGGACAGGTCTTCTCTGACAGAAGATAGGATTCAGCAGGAGCTGGACAACAATGCCCAGGGTATTCTCGGTTATGTCGTTCGTTGGGTAGATCAGGGTGTGGGTTGTTCAAAAGTGCCAGATATCCATGATGTAGGCTTGATGGAAGATCGTGCAACACTGCGCATTTCCAGTCAGCATATGGCTAACTGGATGAGGCATGGTGTTTGCTCTGAGGAGCAGGTAATGGATGCCTTGAGGCGAATGGCTAAAGTAGTCGATGAGCAGAATGCCGGGGATCCTGAGTACTGCCCTATGGCTGTCGATTATGATGCCAGTGTCGCTTTTAAAGCGGCGTGCGAGCTGGTCTTGAAAGGTTGTCAGCAGCCCAATGGTTACACTGAACCGGTGCTGCATGCGAGAAGGCGTGAGTTTAAAGCCGCTGCAAAATGAAATAGCTGAACGGTTATCAACAAGGCCCTCAACTGAGGGCTTTGTTGATTTGAAACAGTCTGCTTCACTTCGCTATCGTCAGATCAGATTGCTTTGGCTTGAGTGGCTGCGTTACCCAAATAGTTGCCAGGTGTCAGCTTCTTCAGTTCTGCTTTTACCTCAGTTGGCATGTCCAGCTCATCAATAAAGGTTTCCAGAGTCGTCCGGGTGATACCGTCCTGACCACGAGTCAGAGCCTTGAGTTTTTCGTAAGGCTGGTCGATGCCATAGCGGCGCATGACGGTCTGGATAGGTTCTGCCAGAACTTCCCAGGCATTATCCAGGTCTTCATTCAGACGGTCGGCATTGGCCTGAAGCTTGCCAATACCTTTCAGAGTGGAAGCGTAGGCAATCAGGCTGTAACCCAGGCCGGCCCCCAGGTTGCGCAGAACGGTTGAGTCTGTCAGGTCACGCTGCCAGCGGGAAACAGGCAGTTTCATTGCCAGATGCTGCATGACGGCATTAGCAATGCCCAGGTTGCCTTCAGAGTTTTCAAAGTCAATTGGATTGACTTTGTGGGGCATAGTAGAAGAGCCTACTTCGCCGGCCACGGTTTTCTGCTTGAAGTATCCCAGAGAGATGTACCCCCAAATGTCACGATCAAAATCGATCAGGACGGTGTTAAAGCGACAAATGGCATCAAAAAGTTCAGCGATGTAGTCGTGAGGCTCAATCTGGGTGGTATAGGGGTTCCATTCCAGGCCCAGGCTGGTGACAAACTTTTCAGCATGATGCTGCCAGTCAACTTCAGGGTAGGCGGACAGGTGAGCATTGTAGTTACCTACGGCGCCGTTGATTTTGCCCAGTGGGGTGATCCGGATTATTTGCTGAACCTGACGGCGTAGACGGTAGGCTACGTTTGCCATCTCTTTGCCAAGCGTAGTGGGAGAGGCTGTTTGTCCGTGGGTGCGGGACAGCATCGGTTGATCGCTATGCTGATAAGCAAGGTTTTCGATTTCTTTGATGATTTGTTGCATCGGCGGCAGTACCGCTTGTTCCATGCCGGTCTTCAGCATCAGTCCGTGGGACAGGTTGTTGATGTCCTCGGAAGTGCAGGCAAAGTGAACAAACTCACTGATAGCAGACAATTCGTTGTCATCTTGTACCTTTTCTTTGATCAGATACTCAACGGCTTTAACATCATGGTTGGTGGTGCGCTCAATTTCCTTGACGCGCTGGGCATCTTCAAGGGAAAAGTTGTCGATCAACTGGTCCAGGAGGGCGCTAGCTTCGTTGGAAAGCGCCGGAACTTCACAGATTTCGGGGTGACTGGCCAGTGCCTGTAACCATTTAACTTCAACAGTTACCCGGAAGCGGATCAGGCCATACTCACTGAAAATGCTTCTCAGGCTTTGGGTTTTGTCCCCATAGCGACCGTCGACGGGGGAAACAGCAGTCAGTGCAGACAGCTCCATGTTTAACATGCCTTATGCTCGTAGAAAGGGCGCATCATAACGGAAAACCGCCAACGATGCAGGGTGGATGATTCGGTTATAGCTGATTCAAGCCATTCAATAGTTTTTTTCTGCTGAATAATAACTGCCAACGGCTACCACCTGTCTGGCGCCACAGGATGGCTGACCGTATCCCGGCAAATAAAATGGCGCGTATCTTGTCAGCATTGCCAGGGTTTTGCAGGTGTTGGATATCGCCTGAAACCTGTACTCTTGTTTTAAAAGTACTGATGGTATCGAGATAAATACTGGCAAGGTTGGCAATTACATTCTCATGAAGGATGCCAAAGTGGTTGGCCTGTTCCTTGCAGCGCTCCAGGCGCTGGGAAATCTTACTCAGCATATTGCGATTGCGGGAAAGTTTGCGTTCGAGGTGTATCAGGGTCAGTGCGTAGCGGACGGTGTCGGCCTGGATTGCGTCGGCCTGACGCTGGAGGACGTCGTTTAGAATTTTTCTGCCAGCGAGTAGACTCTGGTAGCCATTGAAGACATCTTCGACACGGTCAGGAGTGGTGACAAACAGGCTGCCAATCAGCGGCTCCAGCGACTCTTGACTGATTTGCCCGCTTTTGGCCAGACGTTCTACAAGGCCAGCAGCCTGGAAAATGGCTGAGAGGGCAGCTGCCTGTTCCTTTGTTGTGTATTGCACCTGAGTTTCTCTACCTTATGCGTGCTTTCTCTATCCGGAAGGTCGCCTGCTCCCGGATTTGGAGAGTTGAATTCGTAGAACCGATTGATGGCTTATTGAATGTGGGCTTCACTCAGAGAGTGGTGCCTGGTTTCAATGACTCCGCCGCCCAGACAAATATCATTTTGGTAAAAAACGACAGATTGTCCCGGGGTAACTGCTCTTTGGGGTTTGTCAAAAATCACAAAATATCTTCCGTCTGTCTTTTGCTCAAGGCGGCAGGCCTGGTCCTGCTGGCGATAGCGGATTTTGGCGGTTAACCTGGCTGGCAGTTCGGGCGCTGAACCTGCGATCCAAAATATTTCACAAGCAGTCAGGGCTTCTGAAAACAGCATGGGGTGATTATTGCCCTGTGCAACGATTAGCCGATTGTTCTCAAGGTCTTTATCAACGACATACCAGGGGGATTCTGAAGCGCCTTTCAGTCCACCAATGCCAAGGCCCTGTCTTTGGCCAATGGTATGGTACATCAAGCCCAAATGCTCGCCAATTATTTCACCCTGATCGGTCGCAATGCTACCTGGCTGAGCCGGAAGGTATTGTTTCAGGAAGTCACGGAAGCGGCGTTCACCAATAAAGCAGATGCCGGTACTGTCTTTCTTGTTGTGGGTGGTTAGACCGTGTTTTTCTGCAATGCGGCGAACTTCAGGCTTTGCTATTTCTCCCACTGGGAACAGGGTTCTGGCCAGCTGTTTGCTGCCAACCTGATGCAGGAAATAGCTTTGGTCTTTGTTGGTGTCAAGACCCTTTTTTAGACAAGCCTGACCATTAGTGCTGTCGCTGCGAGCGTAGTGGCCCATGGCGATATAGTCAGCTTCCAGTGTCTGGGCATAATCCAGAAAAGCCTTGAACTTTATCTCCTTGTTGCAGAGGATGTCAGGGTTAGGGGTACGTCCGGCCTTGTATTCCTGCAAGAAGTGCTCGAAGACGTTGTCCCAGTACTCAGCAGCGAAATTAGCTTTATGGAGTTTAATGCCGATTCTGTCACAAACGGCTTGAGCATCTTCCAGATCGGTCATGGCTGTACAGTATTCAGTGCCGTCATCTTCCTCCCAGTTTTTCATGAACAGGCCTTCTACCTGGTAACCCTGCTCTTTGAGCAGAAGTGCAGATACGGATGAGTCTACACCACCGGACATGCCCACGATTACACGGGTGTCCTTGAAGCTTTTTTCAGAAAAATTGGTACAAGTGTCTATCATGGTTACTGTATGGCTGGATCAGGAAGCCGGGCATTGTACCTGTCCGGCAAATTCACTTCTATAGAGTCTTTCGATGCGCAAACAGAAGATTGTGTAGCAAAACTACATTTATTCCTTACGCTCATTGGTATATCTTATAGGCGATAACGTCAAAAGCGTTACGGGGCTGTGCAAATAAAGTGATAAATAGTGGTCGTCAAACTCCACTTAAACCCCTCCGCAGAGGCACCACAGCCAGTTGTTTTTTGGAGATAACATGACAACAGATACAACCAGAATTATTTACACTATTACCGACGAAGCTCCCGCCTTAGCCACCTATTCACTGCTCCCAATCATCAAGGCTTTTACCCGAGCCGCTGGCGTAGCTGTTGAAACCAAAGATATTTCACTGGCTGGTCGAATCATTGCTAATTTTCCTGAGAAGCTGAGTTCAGAACAAAAACAGAGTGATGCCCTGTCTGAGCTGGGTGAACTGGCCAAGGTGCCTCAGGCAAACATCATCAAGTTGCCAAATATCAGTGCTTCTATTCCGCAACTTACGGGCGCGATCAAAGAGCTTCAGGAGCACGGTTATGACATTCCGAATTTTCCTGTAGAGCCTGGGAATGCTGAACAAGAAGCGATCAAAGCTCGCTACGCTAAGGTGCTTGGTAGTGCGGTAAACCCGGTTCTCCGTGAAGGGAATTCAGATCGCCGTGTTGCAGCTCCTGTCAAAGAGTATGCGAAGAATAACCCTCATTCTATGGGTGTCTGGTCTGCTGATTCTAAATCTCACGTTGCTCACATGCAAAGCGGTGACTTCTACTCCAGTGAACAGTCAGCTGTTATGCCCGAGGCAACAGATGTAAGAATAGAATTTGTTGGCGAGGACGGCTCTGTTTCTGTACTGAAACCGGTCACGAGCCTGCTGGCTGGTGAAGTTATTGACAGTGCTCTCATGAGTGTGAAGGCTTTGAGAGCATTCTATGAATCTTCTGCTCAGGAAGCTAAAGAGCAGGATATTCTTCTGTCACTGCACCTCAAAGCCACCATGATGAAGGTTTCTGACCCGATCATGTTTGGTCATGCAGTCACAGTCTTCTTTAAAGATGTGTTTGAGAAGCACGCTACCTTATTTTCAGAGCTGGGTGTTGATCCAGACAACGGTCTCGGTGACGTTTATGCCAAGATTGCCAAACTACCTGCTGACCAACAGGAAGAAGTAAAAGCGGATATTCAGGCTGTCTACAACACCCGTCCTGAGTTGGCAATGGTAGATTCCGATAAGGGTATCACTAACCTGCACGTACCGAACGATGTCATTATCGATGCGTCTATGCCTGCCGCCTTGCGCTCTTCAGGTCAGATGTGGGGTCCCGATGGCAAGCTGCATGACACTAAAGCCATGATTCCTGATCGTTGCTATGCAGCCATCTATCAGGAGGTCATCGATTTCTGTAAGAAAAACGGTGCTTTCGATGTTGCCACCATGGGCAATGTTTCCAACGTAGGTCTGATGGCTCAGAGAGCAGAAGAATACGGTTCTCATGACAAAACCTTTAAGGCGCCTGCAAACGGCATTATCCGTGTTGTAGAAGAGTCCGGCAGCACAGTGTTTGAGCACAATGTTGAAGAGGGTGACATCTGGAGAATGTGTCAGACCAAAGATGCGCCGATTCGCGATTGGGTCAAGCTGGCTGTTAACCGTGCCCGAGCAACAGGTGCTTTGACTCTGTTCTGGTTGGACCAAAACCGTGCTCACGACGCCAACCTGATTGCCAAGGTTAACGAATACTTGAAGTTTCACGATACTAAGGGCTTGGATATCCGTATTCTGTCTCCGGTAGAGGCTTGCCGCCTCAGCATGGAAACTATTCAGGCGGGTAAAGATGCCATTTCCGTAACCGGTAACGTTTTGCGAGATTACCTGACCGACCTGTTCCCGATCCTGGAGCTGGGGACCAGCGCCAAAATGCTCTCTATCGTACCTCTGCTGGCTGGCGGTGGTCTTTTCGAGACCGGTGCTGGCGGTTCTGCGCCCAAGCACGTCCAACAGTTTGTTAAAGAGAATCACCTGCGTTGGGACTCTTTGGGCGAATTTCTGGCTATCGCTGTATCGCTTGAAGACATTGCGGTTAAAACCGGAAATATCAGGGCCCAGATCTTGGCTGACACATTGAACGCTGCAATTGGTCAATATCTGGATGCTGACAAGTCACCTTCGAGAAAAGTGAAAGAGCTGGACAACCGCGGAAGTCATTTTTACCTGGCTCAGTTCTGGGCAGAAGCACTAGAGGCGCAGGAGGCGGATCAGGATCTCAGCAGTAAGTTTTCCGTTCTGGCAAAAGAGCTTGTTGAGAAAGAAGAGCAGATTGTCTCAGAACTGACAGCTTGCCAGGGTGGTGCTGTTGATCTGGGTGGCTACTATGAACCGGCTCCAGCTAAAGTCACTGAAGCCATGCGTCCAAGCGCTACCTTTAATGCAGCAATTGATGGTCTGATTTAGTTTTTGATCTTCTTTCTGTGCATAAAAAATGGCTGCAGACTTTCACTGTGGTCATTTTTTTGCCTGTCAGATCAACTGATTATTTTTCTGATTCTTTGTCTGTTTTATTTCGGCTGTCAGTCGATGGTATTAACGAAGTCAATAGCTTTTGAGATGACGATTGAAGTAAATAGTTTTTCTTTGCTCTCAGCGTGTTTAGAATGGAGGTCAGGGCGTTGTGCTTTTGACGTTTGTACGTCTCGACACCTGGTTACAGGCGGTCCAGAGCCTGGTTAATTAAGCTGTAAATTCACCTGGAAGCGAGTGCAATGCAGCAGATAGCAGTTCATCAATACATGAGTAATTTTGAGTGGCTTCGTCTAAGCTTAGAAAATGAAGGGACAGAGCAGGAAGGCGATCATGATGTCGCACTGGCACCAGCTAAAGCCAGAGTCAAACCGCCCGCTATGTATCAGGTACTGCTCTTGAATGATGATTTTACACCGATGGATTTTGTGGTTGAGGTCCTGGAGAAATTTTTCAGCATGAATAGTGAACAGGCGACACAGGTCATGCTGATGGTTCATACGCAAGGCAAGGCTGTATGTGGATTATTCAGCAAGGATGTGGCTGAAACCAAAGCCCGGCAAGTCAACGAGTACTCCAGAGAATTCCAGCATCCCCTGTTGTGCAAAACAATTAAGGCCGATTAGTGTTCTCAGGGTAATATCATATGCTCAATAAAGACCTCGAACTGACTCTTAACAGTGCTTTTCGTGATGTAAGAAGCAAGCGGCATGAATTCATGACCGTAGAACATCTGCTCCTAGCACTGCTTGATAATGAATCCGCATCCCGAGTATTGTTAGCTTGCGGTGTGCAGACCGAAAAGCTGCGTAAGGAGTTGATTGAGTTTGTTGATTCAACAACCCCATTAATACCTGCCAATGATACAGAGCGAGAAACCCAACCCACTCTCGGTTTTCAGAGAGTTCTGCAACGAGCTGTTTTTCATGTGCAAAGTTCAGGAAAAAAAGAAGTCACTGGTGCTAATGTTCTGGTCGCAATATTCAGTGAGCAGGAGAGTCAGGCAGTTTATTTTCTGAAGCAGCAGGACGTTGCCCGAATAGATGTCGTGAATTATATCGCTCACGGTATTTCCAAAATGCCTGGTAATGAGCTGGAAGAATTGGGTGGTGAACTCATGGAGGAAAACACCGACCCCGAATCTGCCGGAAAAGACCCGCTTAAGAATTATGCTACCAACCTGAATGAGCAGGCACGTCTGGGTAAGATCGATCCGCTGGTAGGTCGTGCAGAAGAGGTTGAGCGTGTTTCCCAGATATTGACACGCCGTCGTAAAAATAATCCTCTACTGGTTGGCGAAGCTGGTGTTGGTAAGACAGCCGTTGCTGAAGGTCTGGCAAAAAGAATAGTGGACGGAGAAGTGCCTGAAGTGCTCTCCAGAGCGGTGGTTTATTCCCTGGATCTCGGCTCCTTGTTGGCGGGAACCAAGTACCGTGGTGATTTTGAAAAGCGATTCAAAAAGCTGCTCAGCGAACTTAAAAAGCTCGATAACGCCATTCTCTTTATTGATGAGATTCACACCATTATCGGTGCAGGTGCTGCATCCGGTGGTGTTATGGATGCTTCTAATCTCTTAAAGCCGCTTCTGACTTCCGGTGATCTTCGTTGCATTGGTTCAACGACATTTCAGGAGTTCCGGGGTATTTTCGAAAAGGATCGTGCTCTGGCCCGTCGCTTCCAGAAAGTGGATATCAGTGAACCGAGTGTTGAAGATACCATCGATATTCTCCGCGGCCTCAAGAGCCGCTTTGAAGAGCATCACACTATTGAATACAAGGATGATGCTTTGAAAGCCGCAGCAGAGTTGGCCAATCGTTATATCAACGATCGTCATATGCCTGATAAAGCAATTGATGTTATTGATGAGGCTGGAGCTTACCAACGTCTGTTACCAGAAGAAGAGCGCAAGAAGATCATTGAGGTGGGCGATGTCGAAAGTATTGTTGCCAAGATTGCCCGGATTCCGCCTAAATCTGTCTCTTCTTCTGACAAAGAGTTGCTCTCCAAGCTTGAAAGGAATCTCAAGATGGTGGTCTTCGGTCAGGATGAAGCAATTGTTTCTCTTTCAACCGCGATTAAATTGTCACGTGCTGGTTTGAAGGCACCTGATAAACCGGTAGGGGCTTTCCTGTTCTCTGGGCCGACAGGTGTAGGTAAAACAGAAGTTTGTCGTCAGCTGGCCAAGTCCATGGGGGTTGAGCTGGTTCGTTTTGATATGTCGGAGTATATGGAAGCTCATACAGTATCAAGGCTGATTGGTGCTCCCCCGGGTTATGTCGGGTACGATCAGGGTGGTCTTTTGACAGAAGCGATCAATAAGACACCTCATTGTGTTCTGTTGCTCGATGAAATTGAGAAGGGGCATCCGGATGTGTTTAACCTGCTTCTGCAGGTGATGGATCATGGTACCCTGACAGACAACAATGGTCGTAAAGCTGACTTTAGAAATGTTATCCTGATTATGACGACCAATGCCGGTGCTGAAACCATGACTCGCAGTTCTATTGGTTTCACTGAGCAGGATCATACGACAGATGGTATGGAAGCTATCAAGAAAACCTTTACACCGGAATTCAGGAATCGCCTTGACTCTATCATTCCCTTTGACTCACTGACCGAAGATACCATCAAGCATGTTGTTGATAAGTTCCTGACAGAGCTTCAGGCACAGCTTGATGAAAGAATGGTTCAGATTGATGTTGATGATGAGGCACGTGAGTGGCTGGCAGAAAAAGGTTATGACCGCGCGATGGGTGCTCGTCCGATGGGGCGTGTTATCCAGGAGCACCTCAAGAAGCCCCTGGCGGAACAGATCCTTTTTGGCAAACTGTCTGAGAACGGTGGTTTTGTTCGCGTGACTGTCAAGAAAGGAAGCCTATTCCTGAAGTTCGAACCCGCTAAAAGCCTGGCTTCGGATCTTGAAGTAGTGGATGGTGAGCAGGGCTGAAAAATGCCAGGAGAGGGACAGGGGTGAGGGGCCCCTGTCAGCGGGAACGGTAGGTGATGCGGCCTTTGGTCAGGTCATAAGGGGTTAGCTCAACTTTGACCTTGTCACCTGTCAGAATACGGATGTAGTTTTTACGCATTTTGCCTGAAATATGCGCGGTCACAACGTGGCCGTTTTCCAGTTCTACACGGAACATGGTGTTAGGCAGGGTGTCGATGACAGTGCCTTCCATTTCAAGACTTTCTTCTTTCGCCATTTAAAGTTTGACCTCGGGAATAGAGCGTTGGCTGAATAAATCTGGCAGCATTCTGCCTGAAAACCAACTTTAAAGCAAAGTGAACCCGCTTTTATCCATCTAAATTTATTCTCAGTGTGGGGTGGGCCAACTACTTCAGAGTAACCCAGTGGTTGTTAACATAGACTTCCAGAGGGCGGTATTGAATTTTGTAACTCATTTTTTTGCAGTTTTTGATCCAATAACCCAGGTGAAGGTGCTTAAGGCCCAACTTTTTGGTTTCTTCTATCTGCCAGAGAATACAGTAACTGCCCAGACTTCTGTTTTGGCTGACTTCAGGATCATAGAAGGTATAAATAGCAGAGAGTCCATTCGACAGCTCGTCGGTGACAGCAACAGCCACCAGTTTTTCGTCCAGCCAGAATTTGTAGTAGCAACAAAATTCAGGACAACCTACGAGGAAGGACTGAAACTGTTCCATAGAGGGAGGGTACATGTCGCCATCGCGATGCTGTATGGCGATGTATTTTTTGTAAAGCTGATAGGTTTCATCATCGTATTCGGCTTCGGATCGAGTGACTACGATATCCTGATTTTTTCTGATCAGCTTTTTGTGCTTGCGTTTCGGGTCAAACAGATTAACGACGACTCTGGCCGGAATGCAGGCATTGCAGCCTTGGCAGTGAGGCCTGTATACGTGACGACCACTTCTTCGAAACCCAATGTCGGCCAGGTGTCGGTAGAGTGCCGGATCCAGATCTTTGTCGGGATCCATAAATAATGTTATAGCCTGCTTGTCCTCCAGGTAGCTGCAGTTGTGTGGCTGGGTTGCGTAGAATTTAATATCTTTAAGTGCGCTCATCAGCTTCGGCCGTCCATTGCCCTATCTATTTCCAGTGTGCACTGGTTGCGGGCGTTCGGCAACCGTCTTTCAATGCATTGAGAAATGCATCCCGGCTGATCATTCTTGCACCCAGAGACTCCAGATGGGGGCTGTATACCTGGCAATCGATCAGATGGAAGTTTCTAATCAGTAATTCTTTGCATAGCATAATCATTGCAAGCTTTGAGGTGTTGGTTTTGAAACTGAACATGGATTCGCCAAAGAATACTTTGTCAATTGCGACACCATACAGTCCGCCCGCTAACTTATCGCCTGACCAGACTTCCACCGAATGGGCCAAACCTTCTCTAAAAAGCGTTGTGTAGGCTTCTTTCATTTCTTCGATGATCCATGTGCCTTCCTGGTTGTTTCGCGGAGACGAGCAGGCCGTCATCACCTCACTGAAGGCTTCATCAAAGCTGACTCGATAAGGGTGCTTTTTCAGAAAACGTTTCATTGAGCGGCTGATGTGCAGCTGGTCTGGATAAAGTACCATTCTCGGGTTGGGAGACCACCAGAGAATGGGTTCGCCTTCGTTGAACCACGGAAATATACCCTTCATGTAAGCTTCAGCCAGTGTTTCAGGTGCAAGGTTACCTCCCATCGCCAGGAGACCATCAGGGTAATCCAGAGCCTCATGAACGGCAGGGAATTGAGGTTTATCGGGATCAAGTAGAGGAATCGTTTTGTGCATTATTTCAATAATCGGGTTAAAAAATAGACTAGATTTTCGGCTATTCAACGGATCGGTACGGTAATCTCAGTCTTTGATGGGTGTATTCACTAATGGGCGCTCGTTCTCTCAGAGATTATTTTCATATACTCCTTACCTCTCATCAACAGGAGATAGCTGTGACCCAGCTTGTTGAATTATCCCCTCAACCCATTTGGCGACACTTTCAAGCGCTTTGCAAGATTCCCCGCCCCTCCCGGCATGAAGATGCTGTTCGTGCCTATGTAAAGCAGTTTGGTGAGAGTCTTGGTCTGGATAGTCTGGTAGATGAAGTGGGCAACGTGATCATCCGCAAGCCAGCGACTCAGGGCATGGAAAATCGCCGTGGAGTAGTTCTCCAAAGTCACTTGGATATGGTGCCTCAAAAAAACGCAGATACGGAACATGATTTTACCAGAGATCCTATCGAGGCATACGTCGATGGCGACTGGGTTACTGCAGAAGGAACCACTCTGGGGGCGGATAATGGTATTGGTGTTGCGGCCGCTCTGGCAGTGCTAGAGTCGACGGATATTCCTCATGGTCCAATTGAAGCTCTCTTTACGGTTGATGAAGAGAGTGGTATGACCGGTGCTCACGGCCTGCAGCCCGGCTTGATGAAGGGTGAGATCATGCTGAACATGGACTCTGAAGACGAAGGAGAGCTCTATGTTGGCTGCGCTGGCGGTGTCGATGTTTCTGTTTCTCACAGCTATCGGGAAGAGCACCTGGAAGAAGGCTACAGCAGTTTCAGTCTTTCTCTGAGAGGCCTGAAAGGCGGTCACTCTGGCGTTGATATTAAACTGCAGCGAGGTAATGCTAACAAACTGATGGTGAGGCTACTGAAAGCGTTATCTGAAGTAGGTGCCAGAGTGGCATGCTACTCCGGCGGTACGCTCAGAAATGCAATCCCGAGAGAAGCCTTTGTGCAGCTGGCTATCCCTTCAGACAGTTGCGAAGAAGCGGTCCGTATTGTTGATGAGTGCCTGAGTGTATTCAGTGCAGAACTGGCAGAAGTAGAGTCAAATCTGAGTCTTATTATGCAAGCGTCAGAACCTGTTCAGAAGGTAATGACCCGGGCGGAACAGAGTCAGTTGTTGAATACCCTGCATGTCTCTCCAGATGGTGTTCACCGAATGAGTCTGAGTGTGGAAGGTGTGGTGGAAACGTCAAATAATCTGGCGATCATCAAGATAAAAGATGGCCAGATTACCGTTGAAAATATGGTGCGAAGCCTGATTGACAGTGCCAGGGAAGAACATGCCGAGAGCATTGCCGGTTTATACCGGTTAATGGGGGCTGAAGTCAAAAAGCAGGGGGCTTACCCGGGATGGAAGCCTAATAACGAATCCGCTATTTTGAAAACTATGGTGGACATTCATGAGCAGCTTTTCGGCTACGAGCCTGAGATTAAAGTAATTCATGCTGGCCTGGAGTGTGGACTGCTGGGCAGTGCCTATCCAAACTGGGATATGATTTCATTTGGTCCAACCATTCGGTTTCCTCATTCACCGGACGAAAAAGTCCATATTCCGGCGGTTGAAAATTTCTGGAACTACCTGATAAAAACACTGGAAGCCGTGCCAGAGGCCTGATTGACCCATAATGCCATCAGAATGAGCAAATAAACTGGCAGTATTGTAAAAAATTGTGTAGATTGCTCTTTCCTATGAGGGGTAAGTGTAATAAACTTGCCCCCGTCTAAAGTCAGTCTGCTTTTGCCAGCCATTGAATGAAGAACAATTGATCTCATTATCAAATATTCCCCATACATGTGTGGATGCCCTGCGCTGGCAAGGGCTGCTTCCTATTGTCATCACTTCAAACTCTTTCCGGAGGTAGGTAATTAATATGGGTACCCTGAGCGCGGGAGGCCGTTTCTTTAAAAATGAAGAACTGGACGTTATTGAGCAACAGCGCCTGCAAGCTCTCCTTGAAATCACTGATCAGCACGATAAAGAAGTGACTCAGCTGAAGTCACGTCTTGATGCGGCTGAGCAGAAGGCTGAAAAGCTGAATAAGCAAGTCAAGAGCGCTGATAACGAGCTGAAAACGCTGCGAGCCAGCAATCCTGATCGCATGAAGAAACAGATCAAACGTCTGCAGGAGCAGAATCGAACTCTGACCACAGAGAATGGGACACTGAAAACCAAGCAAAAGCAGCTCACTCAGCAGCTCAATGCCAGTAAGCAGGAACTGGAACAGCTCCAGGCTGAAAAGGTTGATCAGGAAGAAAGCGAAGAGGCTTGATAAAAGGCTCTTTATTAGTTGCAGCAGGCTGTGCAGCGTATGGATATGAGGCTCACACGCCATAAGGCAGTTATGTCTTGAACAGATATATACTGTATAGCCCTTGCTGGTTCCCACATTTACTCATACGGTTGTCATTTCCTTCCGTAGAGGATTCGATCAAAGTCCAAAATTCATTTATTCTTCTGTGGTTAGCACTATAAACTCCGTTTTATCATCAGTGTGCTTTTTCGCCATGAGCATTCGGTTGAACAATAAACCATCAAGAGGGCAATTTATGAGTAACTGGTCATTGTGTCAGTACGAAGGCATTGATCACCTTGAGAAATCCTATACCTTCAAAAAATATTCAAGGTCTCTCTGTTTTCTAAACGCCGTTGCTGGACTGGCGGAATCCTACGTGCATCATCCGAGAATGGTGGTTGAGTGGGGCAAAGTAACGGTTGCATGGGGTACTCATGAGTCTGATGAAGGTTCAGGAGTATTGGCCAGAGATCGCCATCTTGCCCAGGAAACGGACCGATTATTCGAGCTTTTGCAGGTCAAACAGATATCGGACGATATCCGGTTATAAGTACTTCTGGATAGACAGCTTGAACCAGAAACATTGACGTGCTTTATAATCGCCGGAGATGGTCTTTAACTAATAGCTACCTGACACCGCTTCTGTTGAATGTCATGTTCAGCATTACGACGATGAGCATTTTGAGCTATTCTTGCAGGCTTGGATTGGAGCGTAAGCGCCATGCACAGGGAATTGTTGTATGAATCGAGTAGCCCGTATCAGACAATAACAAAAAAGCCGTTAATGCCTCTGAATTTTTGATTCAGCCTCGCGTTGTCAGCAAAGGGCTAATCTTGTTCTCTGTCAAGAAAAGATGCTATCCCTGATATTGAGGTACTAACTGTATTAAATGAATTGATTTGTAGAAAAAGGCAACATCCCGAGCTTCAAAACTAAACACTACCTGCGATCGTTCAACAAGGTATTGAAAAGTTTCTTCTGAGTAATAACAGGCATAGGTAGGTTCATTCTTGTATTGCCATCGGGAAAAGGCTTCCTTATCAATCATCAGTTTGGTCATGAATGCCAGTATTTCACCGGGCTTGATCATACTCCAGAGTTTGGACAGCCAGGCAGCGGGTTGATGGATGTGCTCTATGACTTCAGTCGCCGTAATAAGGTCGTATGTTTTCTCCAAAACTCTCTCATCCGGGAACACGAGATCATACAAAGCCATAGGCCAACCGGCTTCAGCCATAATCAAAGAAAGTGTGGGGCCCGGGCCCGCAGCCAAAGTCCAGCCCCCGCGCTGGATGATATGTGAGTACTCAGAGCACCTGAAATAGTCTCTATGTTTATCTGGCAAGGTCATGGGGTATGGTATTGCACAGTGGGCATTGACTGTTTTCAGGTGTTGCAAATAGTGTATTAACCACTTTCGTGACTGCCTTCAGCGAATTTGGAAATTGGCACCCAGCCCATTTGTTTCTGTTGGTTTTCTACCCAGGCCCAAGCATTAATCTCGCGAACGATTATCAAGTCTTCTCCCATGCTCACACTGAGCTCTCTCGCTGTGTAGTCTTCCAGAGCCATTCCCTGTTTCTGGTTCAAACGTCTTATCAGGGGCAAGGGAGCCCAACCCTCTTTACCTGAGGTGGCAGTGACCCAGATCCATCCGGGAAATTCATTATCACTTTTACCCAAGGTCAAATGGTCGCCTTTACTGAAAGTCACTGGGTCTGGGTAGCATGCCTTATAATCTTCAATAACCTTGACTGTTTTCATAGCTCAGCTTTTAGAGGACAGTTCTTTCATACCCTCTTCCAGACCCTTGATCGTCAGAGGAAACATTCTGCCCTCGAACTGTTCATGGATGATCTTTGTAGAATGGGTGAAAGGCCAGCTGTCTTTATTGATCGGGTTCAACCAGATAGCGTTGTCAAAATGATCCAGAACACGCTGCATCCAGTTGTGCCCCGGTTCATCATTCCAGTGTTCAACGCTCCCGCCTGGTGAGGTGATTTCATAGGGTGACATCTGGGCATCACCCACAAAAATTACTTTGTAGTCTTTGCCAAAGCGATGAACGATGTCCCAAATTTCGGTCTTTTCAGTTTGTCGACGAACGTTGTTTTTCCAGACCCACTCATAGAGATAGTTATGGAAGTAGAAAAACTCCATATGCTTGAATTCAGAGCGGGCACAGGCAAACAGAGCTTCACAGTCTTTGACGTGAGCATCCATCGAACCACCGATGTCCATAAAAAGCAGTACTTTTGCTGAATTGCGTCTTTGCGGAACCATTTTAATGTCCAGCAACCCTTTATTAGCCGTGGATCGAATGGTAGCTTCAAGGTCCAGCTGATCAGGAACACCCTGTCGTGCAAACTTTCTGAGCCTGCGCAGCGCCATTTTCATATTGCGATTGCCCAGTCTTTCGTCGTCATCCAGATTCTGAAACTCCCGTTTGTCCCAGACTTTGGTGGCGCTCTGGTTTCTGCTCTCGTGTTGCCCTATGCGAACCCCCATTGGGTTGTTGCCGTAAGCACCAAAAGGGGAGGTGCCGCCGGTACCTATCCATTTATTCCCCCCGGCATGACGTTCTTTTTGCTCTTGCAGACGCTTCTTCAGTGTCTCCATTAGTTCTTCAAGACTGCCAAGGGCCTTGAGTTTTTCCCGCTCTTCTTCGCTGAGTTGATTGATGAATTCTTTTCTGAGCCACTCTTCCGGTATGGTGGCTTCAAGCAAGTCTTCAACACTCTCGATACCGTCGAAAAAAGCTTTGCAGGCTTTATCGAAGCGATCATAGTGACGTTCATCCTTTACCAGTATGGCCCTGGACAGTTGATAGAAAGCTTCGGTATCCGCAAACACCACATGGGCCTGCATCGCCCTGAGCAGGTCAAGATATTCCCGGGTACTGGCCGGGACACCAAAGGCGCGAACTGTATCGAAAAAGTGAGTCAGCATCGGTTCACCTTATCGACGGGTCATAAAGGCGAGTCGTTCCAGTAGTTGAACATCCTGTTCGTTTTTAACCAGAGCTCCATAGAGTGGTGGTATAGCGCTGCGAGTGTCACGGTTTCTGAGTACATCGGCAGGTATGTCGTCAGAGTTAAGTAACTTGAGCCAGTCAATTAGCTCAGAGGTAGAAGGTTTTTTCTTCAGGCCGGGGATATCCCTTAATTCAAAGAACATCTGCAGAGCTTCGGAAACCAGACCTTGCTTCAGAGTGGGGAAGTGAACATCGACAATCTGCTTCATGGTGCCCGGATCAGGGAAGCGGATATAGTGGAAGAAACAACGTCTCAGAAACGCATCCGGCAGTTCTTTTTCATTGTTACTGGTGATGATCACGATGGGGCGTTGTCGGGCCTTGACGGTTTTTCGGGTCTCGTAAACAAAGAACTCCATCTTATCGAGTTCCTGAAGCAGATCGTTGGGAAACTCAATATCAGCCTTGTCGATTTCATCAATGAGCAGAACCACCTGTTCATTGGCTTCAAAGGCTTCCCACAATTTACCTTTGACAATGTAATTACTGATGTCGTGTACTTTTTCATCACCCAGCTGGGAGTCACGCAGTCTCGAAACCGCATCGTATTCATACAATCCCTGTTGAGCCTTGGTGGTAGACTTGATGTTCCATTGCAGCAGTCGTTTTCCCAGGGATTCTGCCACTTCTTCTGCGAGCATGGTTTTTCCGGTTCCGGGTTCGCCCTTGATCAGCAGAGGACGTTGCAGGGCAATGGCGGCATTCACAGCGGTTTTCAGTTCACTGGTTGCGATATAACTGTCGGTAGAATCGAATTTCATGATCACAATCGGATTTCTTGATGTTAGAGTTCTGTCAGCACTCTAACGAGGTTTGTAGCTGCTGTGAATACTTATTTTATATTTTGTCTGATCGGCGATGGCATCGATCAAGGATCTCTCTGTCCTTTGAGAGAACGACAGATTTAGGACATTGCTGATTTTTTCTGTCAGACTGTTTGCTGGATTGATCATACTTTTCAGGTGAAGGAGCGACTAAATGGGTTTTGAGTTTACAGCCATTGCACTGGTAGTTCTGATCGCTGTGCTGATTGGTACTGGTGTCAGAATGGTTCCACAGGGCTTTCATTACACTGTAGAACGTTTCGGTAAGTACACCCGAACACTTTCTCCCGGTCTGCACGTCATAGTGCCTATCGTTGATAGGGTTGGTAAGAAAATCAATATGATGGAGCAGGTTCTTGATATACCTTCACAGGAAATTATCTCTTCCGATAATGCTCAGGTAACGACAGACGCCGTTTGCTTTTACCAGGTGCAGGATGCCGTTCGTGCGTCCTATGAGGTCAATGAACTCTATCGGGCGATGCAAAATCTGGTGATGACAAACATTCGTGCTGTTCTCGGGTCTATGGAACTGGATGAGATGCTGTCCAACCGTGACCGTATCAACAACATGCTGCTGGTCAAGGTTGATGAAGCCACCAGTCCCTGGGGGGTGAAAGTGACTCGAATCGAGATTCGGGATATTGCTCCTCCGGGTGATCTTGTGGAGTCGATGGCTCGCCAGATGAAAGCGGAGCGTGAGAAAAGGGCTCAAATACTCGAAGCAGAGGGCAGCCGGGAAGCTGCTATTAAGGTCGCAGAGGGTGAAAAGCAGGCTCAGATTCTGCAAGCAGAAGGAGAACTGGAAGCAGCCAAGAGAGAAGCTGAAGCCAGAGAAAGACTGGCGGAGGCGGAAGCACGGGCAACTGAGGTGGTTTCCCAGGCTATTACTAACGGGGACGCCCGGGCTATTAATTATTTTGTTGCGCAAAAATACGTGGATGCATTGCAATCTGTTGCTGCTGCGGAGAACAGCAAGACCATCATGATGCCGCTTGAAGCTGGTAATGTGATTGGTTCGCTGGCGGGTATTAAAGAACTCGTGGACGACTTGAAGAAAACACCCTGAGAGGATCTGATTGATCAATGAACTTTCTGAACACTCTTCAACCCTGGCACTGGCTGATCGTTATGTTTCTGTGCCTGGGGCTGGAAGCTCTTGGGGCAGGTGGCTTCCTTCTGGGCAGTGCTGCAGCGGCTTTATTATTGGCAGCGATAGTATGGCAGCTACCTGAAACAAGCTGGGCCTGGCAGTTGGTCTGGTTTGCACTGGGCAGCCTGGTCTTTACAGTGGCTTACTGGAAGTTTTTCCGCCGGGTGAATGAAAAAAGTGATTACCCTCAGCTGAACCAGCGTTCTGCCCAATTGATCGGTCGGGTGCTGGTTCTGGAAAATGACCTGCCAGGCGGACAAGGGAAGATCCGGATAGGTGATACCCTTTGGTCCGTGAAAGCGCCCGGAGATCTTGAGAAAGGCTGCTCAGTGATCGTCACCGGCACAGAGGGGATGACACTTCTGATCGATAGACGTAGCTGAACATGGAGGACAGGCATTGGGAATGCTGAAGACAAGCCTGCATTTTATTAGTCAGAATCTGATGAAGTTGAGCTGGCTAGCTCTGCTTGTTCTTTTGCTACTGCTATTTCTTGGCAGCTGGTTGTTAATGTTTCTGTCCGGAGAAGCCGAACTGAGTGCTCCGGAGACCTGGTTTTATTATTTTGTGACAACGGCGACTACGGTGGGTTATGGTGATTTCAGCCCACAGACATCGGGCGGAAAAATGGTTGCTTCACTCTTGGTCATGCCGGGCGGCTTAGTGGTTTTTGCCGGTTTTCTCGGCAAACTGTCTTCATTTTTTGTTGAACTATGGAGAAAGGACATGAAGGGGAAAGGCGATTATTCAACATTGACCGGGCATATCGTGATTCTGGGCTGGCATCCCGAAAGGACAGCCAAAATGATTAAACTAATTTTTGGGGATATCCGCAGAGAAGACCGTAAGGTGGTACTCTGTGCCACAGAAGAAATGGATAACCCTTTTCCTGATCAGGTGTTGTTCATTCAGGGTAAGAGTTTGAGTGATTATGAGCTGCTCAGCCGGGCAGGAGTGACCGCCGCCGACCGGGTCATCATCTACCGTTCCAACGATGACAAGACACTGACTAGTTGTCTGACCGTGACGGCACTGACCAAATCCGCCCATATCGTGGCCTGGTTCGAACGGGAACATATGGTAAAACTGCTCAAGTCCCATTGTCCGCAAGTGGAATGCCATACCAGTGTTTCCATGGAAATGCTGGTGCGATCAGCCCAGGACCCTGGTTCATCTCGCATCCAAGGACAGTTGCTGTCAACACTGATTGGTCCGACACAATACAGTGTTAAAGTCCCTGAAGACTTTGGTGGAGTGAGTTTCAATCGATTGCTGGAATTTATGAAGAAACAGCATGAAGCTATTGTTCTGGGAGTCGCTGAAACGGCTACCGGTGATGATCTGGTTCTTAACCCCAATGGTGAACAGCGAGTCAGGGCAGGTCAACTGGTGTATTACATGTCGGCACAGAGAATTCGCTCCGGAGAAGTTCGCTGGAGCGATATTCATGAATAAATCCCTATCCGTATCCGTGATGGGGAGATCCGGGTCATTGATTCACTCATGGTGGTAATGAACCTGGCCTTTCCGGAACGCAATGAACTCTCCGGATTTCATAATGTTCCAGTTCTCGTTGGTGGTCAGGGGTTCGGTGGCGACTACGGTGACAACATCGTTTTTTGTTGTCACCTGCTTAAAATCAACACTCAACGTATCATCCTTCAAAGTCGCTTTTTCAAAAGGCGCCTTCCGGGTGATCCAGCTTAGTTTGGTTGAGCAGAAACAATAAAGGTGTTTTGAATCCGTTAACAACATATTGAACACTCCCAGCTCTCTTAGTTCCAGTGCCAGCTTGTGGATATAGCGATGCAGTGTTGCAGCCCGGGCAGGGGGGCTGGGAAAGCGTTCCCTGAGCTTGCACATTAGCCAACAAAAGGCATATTCGCTGTCAGTGGTGCCTACGGGACGGTAATAGCAAAGCGGTTTTTTCTTGATGCCTTTAAGCTGGCCATTATGAGCAAAGGTCCAGTTTCGTCCCCAGAACTCCCGGGTAAAAGGGTGGGTGTTTTCCAGAGCAACCCGTCCGGCATTCGCCTGACGGATATGGCTGATCACAATATCGCTCTTGATCGGATAATTCCTGACCAGCCTGGCAATTTCTGACTTACAGCTGGGATGGGGGTCTCGAAATTCACGGACCCCCGCTCCCTCATAAAAGACGATACCCCAGCCATCACTGTGGGGACCGGTGCGTCCACCTCTCTGCATCAAACCACTGAAACTGAAGCAGATATCGGTTGGTGTATTGGCACTCATGCCCAGCAGTTCACACATTTCAACGGTCCGTTCTTATTGTTTCTTCGCACTTTCCGTCCCAGGGGGCACGAAATTTGATCAACAGGTGGGTTCCTGCCTTTTGGATTGTTTCCGGTTGCCAGAAGGCTCTGGTGCTTGTTCATTTGTTTTCTTGTCTTTACCTGTTTTTTTTACCGGCAGAATAATGGCAACCAGAGCCGCCGACCCAGCGGTGATCGCAGTGATCAGTCCTGCTCTGGTCATGGTTTCAAAGCCGTGGGTCATGCCATCGTATACCATCGTCAACAGTGCAGGAGAAAGCAGATCGGAACCTCTGGTTAACCACCAGGGTGTATAAAGCAGGACGGCGGTTGTTAAACATAATAAACGCCTGAAGCGGACCGGCAGTCTTCCCGTAATCATAATCAGGGACACCAGACAACCCGTTGCACCTGCCAGGTAGGCTGCCCAGCCTAGTATAAATTGTGAACTTGTCATCCTTTCTCCTATTGGCGATGGCACCGGGTAAAGCCCAAGCTGGAATGAAAAAAGCCGATAAGAAAAATTCAGGTGGTTGATCCTGAGGTGCCGGCCGATAAAACTGAAACATTAGTCTATATTAATGCTGGTGTTAACCAGTGAACGCTGAGCCCGAAGCAGTCATAGAGTCTCAAGTTGAGGCCACTTTAACATATGTTTTCGGCATTTTGATCTTTTCCGGGCCAGAGGCTGGTGTTGATTTCGCTGTCATGACCATCGGGATGCATTAGACAAACTGTCTTATCGAATGACAACAATAACCCAACAGGATGGACACTATGGTCAATCTATCTGGGATTGCCTCCTGGTTTGACTGGCTGGCTCTCCTCTCGCTGATTTTACTCTGGGTAGGGTATACCGTTTTTGCCTATCGCAAAGGACAAGCGACGTCCTGCCTGGCCAGCGTGCTGGCACTCTACAGAAGGGACTGGATGTACCGATTGCTTGGCAGGGATAATCGAATAGCCGATGCGAGTCTTCTCGCGAGTCTTCGGGCATCTGTCAGCTTCTTTGCTTCCACCAGTATTCTGGTCATGGCGGGTCTGGTCACCGGCATTGCAGCATCAGAAGAAGCTGTAGGTGTTCTGTCGAGTATGCCTTTTGTGTCGACCAATACCCGTGAGCTATGGGAACTCAAGGTATTGGTGATGCTGATTATATTCGTATACACCTTTTTCGAGTTCACATGGAGTCTCAGACTATACAACTTTACTTGTGTTCTCATGGGGAGTGCTCCCCTGATGCAGGATATCAGTGGTAATAAAACGGAACAGAAAGTATTTGCGGACAAGGCGGGTTTTATTATGACGCTGGCGGCCAACCACTTTAACTATGGTTTGCGTGCCTACTATTTCTCTTTGGCCACACTGTCCTGGTTTATTCACCCGTCTCTTTTTGTTATCAGTACGGTTATGGTGGTGGTCATTCTCTATCGTAGGGAGTTCCATTCCAAAGTGCTCGATGCGCTGTCCGTCAACGAAAAGGAGTCGTAAACGAAAAGGAGCAGGGACTTAGATTAATATTCAAAAAAATCCATAATTCTGTCTTGAAATCAAAAAACCTGTCCCCACATTAATTTCAAAGTAATTTATGATCAGGCTGAGCGCTCAGAATAACTGTTCTGAACGCTGGCCTCTGCCAGAAAACAATGTAGAGGGTCAAATGACTGTCGAAGCTAAAAAAGAAACACTGGGTTTCCAAACCGAGGTCAAGCAACTTCTTCACCTCATGATCCACTCCCTGTATTCCAACCGCGAAATCTTTTTACGGGAGTTGGTCTCCAACGCTTCAGATGCTGCTGATAAACTGCGCTTTGAAGCATTGCATAACGATGGCTTACTGGAGAGCGATCCTAACCTGGATATCCGTGTGGATTTTGACCAGGAAGACAAGACCATCACCATTGCTGACAACGGCATTGGTATGAACCGTGAAGATGTCATTGCTCACCTGGGCACCATTGCCAAGTCCGGCACCGCTGATTTCCTGAAACAACTGACCGGTGACCAAAAGAAAGACTCACAGCTGATTGGTCAGTTCGGTGTCGGTTTCTACTCTGCTTTTATTGTTGCGGATAAGGTGACTGTAGAAACCCGCAAGGCCGATGCATCTGCTAAAGAAGCCGTTCGTTGGGTATCTGATGGTTCTGGTGAATTCACCGTTGAAGGCATCAGCAAGGAGAAGCGTGGTACCTCCATCATCCTGCACCTGAAAGAGGATGCTGAAGAATTTGCCGACGGCTGGCGTCTGCGCAACATTATCCGCAAGTATTCTGACCATATCTCCATGCCGATTCTGATGGTCAAGCAGGATATGTCTTCAGAAGAAGAAAAGCAGGAAGACCAGGCGCCTGAGTGGGAAACGGTGAATACTGCCAAGGCCCTGTGGACCCGTTCCCGTTCCGATATTTCTGAAGACGAGTACAAAGAGTTCTACAAACATATCAGCCATGACTTTGCTGATCCCATGAAGTGGAGTCATAACCGTGTTGAAGGCAAGCTGGAATACAACAGCCTGCTGTTCATTCCTGCCAAGGCCCCCTTCGATCTGTATAACCGTGACATGCAGAAAGGGCTGAAACTCTACGTTCAGCGCGTTTTCATCATGGATCAGGCTGATGAGTTCCTGCCCATGTACCTGCGCTTTATCAAGGGTGTGGTGGATTCTAATGATCTGTCTTTGAACGTATCCCGTGAAATCCTTCAGAAAGACCCGGCTGTAGACAGTATGAAAGGGGCATTGACCAAGCGTGTTCTGGACATGCTGGAAAAAATGGCCAAAAAAGAAGAAGAGCAGTATGCAGAGTTTTGGAAAGAGTTTGGCCAGGTTCTGAAAGAAGGTCCTGCTGAAGACTTCGCTAACCGTGAGAAAGTTGCCAAACTGCTGCGTTTTGCGTCCACTGAGAGCAAGGGTGTAGAGCAGGATCAGTCGCTGGAAGGTTACGTTTCCCGGATGAAGGAAGGTCAGGACAAGATCTACTACATTACTGCCGAAACCCACAATGCTGCAGCTAACAGTCCTCACCTTGAAGTCTTCAGGAAGAAGGGGATCGAAGTTCTGTTGTTGAGCGATCGTGTAGATGAGTGGCTGATGTCCCACCTGAACGAGTTTGATAGCAAACAGTTTGCTGACATTGCCCGTGGTGATCTGGATCTGGGTCAGCTGGACGACGAAGGCGACAAGAAAGCCCTGGAAGAAAGCGCCAAAGAGAAGGAAGACCTGCTTAAGCGTATCAAGGATGCTCTGGTGGATCAGGTTGAAGAAGTGCGTGTAACGCACCGTCTGACGGATTCACCCGCCTGTCTCGTCGTGGGTGAGCATGATATGGGCGCCCAGATGCGAAAGATCATGGAAGCTGCTGGTCAGGCCATGCCTGAATCCAAGCCTATCTTTGAAATCAATCCGGAGCATCCTCTGATTAGCCGTCTTGATCAGGAAGCTGATGAAGATCGTTTTACTGACCTGTGTCGTGTGGTCTTCGATCAGGCTAACCTGGCTGCGGGCGGCCAGCTGGATGATCCGGCCAGCTACGTTCAGCGTTTGAACAAGCTGCTGCTGGAAATGGCGGGCTAAGACAGTGTTGGAGCCGGAACTTTATGTAAGTTCCGGCTCCTGACTGTTACTTGGTCAGTTTTTTCAATGCTGCCTTTAAGTCCTCTCTGATATCCAACAAGCCGTTTTTCAAGCCGTGCTTCAGCTCATTCACCTCTTTTCTCACCGTCAATTTAACGCGCTCAGATCTTGAGTCCGTTTTCTTCCGTTTAAAATCAATGCTGGCCTGATTTGCCTCGTACCTGAGATCGCTGGCGGATCTCATGAAGTTCTTAAGCGTGAGCACCTGACAAAGGTAGTCGCTGACGGGCTTGAACTCCATGGCTACGTCCTCAAAAAACTCAGCTAGTTGATAAAGCAGGCTGCCCAGGCTCGGCATCAGTTCAACATTACGACTTTGGAAATGCCCTCTGACGGGTTGTTGAAAGTTGTTAGTCTCAGGATGCAGCCTTCCGGTGGGTTGACCTTCTACTTTCATAAACGATACCTCCCTGTTCGTTTTAATTCCTATTTGATTATAGAGCTGTTTAACGCTGTTTTGATGCTGTTCCGTTAGTTCAGATAACCAGTTGGTTATCATTATGCCGGTTAAACATTTAGATAACCCAGCTAAAATATACGGTTATAGTCGTAAGTATTAAGGCTGACTTCGCTAAATTACTTCAAGTTCAGTTCATCTTTCCGAGTTTTGATCTACGCTGTATTGAGTCTGATACAGGTTTTTCTGGTCAGTTCCCCTGTGACAGTGGCATTCATTCATGAAATCCTGTCGTAATGTTTTATTGTCAGAATGGCTGGCGATTCTGTTAGCACTTCTTGTGTTGTCGGGCTGCAGTATGCAGTCTTCTCCCATTCTTTATCCAAAAGGGCCGGTTTCAGAAACTGAACGGGATTTGTTGCTCTTGGCCACAGCCATCATGCTATTTACTTTGCTGCCCGTTTACCTGATTACTTTCTGGTCATGCTGGCGTTATCGAGCCAAGGGTAAGGGGGCCTATCAGCCAGATTGGCACAAGTCCATTTTTGTAGAAGTGTTTATTTGGGCCGGTCCGCTGGTCATTGTCGTTGCGATCAGTATTCTTGTTGTCATATACACTTACCGACTCGACCCCTACAAGCCTCTGGTCACTGGTGAAAAAGCGTTCAGGGTTCAGGCTATAGCACAGAACTGGAAGTGGCTTTTTATCTACCCGGATCAGCAGGTAGCGGTAGTCAATGAGCTGGCTTTTCCCAGTGAGAGGCCGCTGAATATTGAAATTACATCAGACACCGTCATGACGTCGTTTATAATTCCAGCCTTGGGTGGTCAGATTTATGCCATGGCCGGAATGACTACCTACCTGAATCTCAGGGCCTACGAACCAGGTCGTTTTTCTGGAAGAAATACCCAGTTCAGCGGTCGTGGCTTTCCCCATATGGTGTTTGAGGTCCAATCACTGTCTGAAGGCGACTTTTCGCAATGGCTCGATAAGGTCAAAAAAGCCAATAAACGACTGGATTCGATCAGTTATCAGAAGCTGCTCAAACCTGAGAGAAAACACCCGGTGGAATATTACTCCTGGGTTGAACCGGAGTTGTTCCGTCAAATCATTGCTAAATACACCGGAGCCAGTGGTGCCTTGCCCCTGCAAAAGCCCAGAAGTCTGGAGTAAACCATGTTGGGTAGACTGACCATTGACGCACTGCCACTCTACAGCTGGATCGCTGTGGGAGGTGCTCTTGTTACCGTGATGGCTGTGCTTTTGACGGCTCTGATCGTGACTTGGGCTGGCAAATGGCGCTACTTATGGGAAGAATGGCTGACCAGTGTTGATCATAAGCGGATCGGCATTATGTACATTCTGCTGTCGCTGGTTATGCTTGTCCGGGGTGTTATTGAAGCCATCATGATGCGAACCCAGCAAGCTATTGCTCTCAACAATGAAGGGTATTTACCGCCAGAGCATTTTGAGCAGATTTTTACAACTCATGGCACCATCATGATCTTTTTTATGGCTATGCCATTTCTTACCGGCCTGATTAATGTCGTCGTTCCCCAGCAGCTGGGTGCCAGAGATGTGGCCTTTCCCTTTATGAATTCAGTCAGTTTGTGGCTGACTGCTGCAGGGGCCGGACTGGTGGGGATTTCTTTGGTACTGGGCAAATTCTCAACGGCGGGTTGGACTGGGTATCCGCCTTATTCAGGCATTGGCTTCAGTCCGGGTGTTGGGGTGGATTACTGGATCTGGGCACTGCTGGTCAGTGGTGTGGGCAGCACCATGACCGGCATCAATTTCATAACGACCATTTTGAAATGTCGGGCTCCCGGCATGGAACTGATGCAAATGCCGTTGTTTGTCTGGACCGCCTTTTGCACCAGTATCCTGATGGCATTTGCTTTTCCTGCGCTGACGGTGGTGGCGGCTCTGCTTGGGCTGGACCGGACGTTAGGGATGCACTTTTTTACCAATGAGCTGGGTGGCAATATGATGAACTTTGCCAACCTCATCTGGATCTGGGGACACCCTGAAGTTTATATTCTGATTCTGCCAGCGTTTGGTGTTTATTCTGAAGTAACGGCGGTATTTTCCAAGAAAAGGCTGTTTGGCTACCGCTCTTTGGTCTACGCCACCATGGCTATTGGACTGTTGTCGTTCACGGTATGGTTGCACCACTTCTTCACCATGGGCTCCAGTCCAAACGTCAATGCCATATTTGGTATTGCAACGATGATTATTGCCGTTCCCACTGGTGTTAAAATATTTGATTGGCTGTTCACCATGGTAAGGGGGCGGATTGTTTTTCATCCTGCCATGCTGTTTACCATCGGTTTTATTATTACCTTTGTAATAGGAGGTATTACCGGAGTATTGCTGGCCATACCTCCGGTAGACTACCTGATGCACAACAGCACCTTTTTGGTGGCGCATTTTCATAACATGCTGATACCCGGTGCCTTGTTTGGCTACTTTGCCGGCACTCAGTTCTGGTTCCCAAAGGCCTTTGGATTCAAGCTTAATGAGTTCTGGGGCAAGGTGGTGTTTTACTGCTGGTTTATCGGTTTTTACCTCGCCTTTATGCCGCTCTATGCCCTTGGGTTATTGGGTATGCCAAGAAGGCTTGAGCAATATACTCATCCTGATTGGCAACCTTTCTTGCTGGTGGCCTTTACCGGCGCATGTTTTGTCTTGCTTGGCCTTTTCAGTGTCTTTATGCAGTTTTATGTCAGTATCAGAGACCGTAACGAAAACCGGGATCTGACCGGCGACCCATGGGATGGGAGAACCCTTGAGTGGGCCACCTCCTCACCTGCAGCACCCTACAACTTTGCTGTGATTCCAGACGTTAGCAACGTTGATGCCTTTTGGGAGATGAAAAATAAGGGGGAAGCCTATCATTTTCCTGATCAATACAAACCCATCATAATGCCCGCTAATACCGGAGCAGGCGTTTTGATTGGTCTGTTCGGGTTTTTAGTAGGATTTGCTTTCGTCTGGTATATATGGTGGCTCGCTATTCTCGCCATGATCGGTGTTATCGCAACACTGATCGTCAGAAGCTGTAATGATTATGGCGAGGAGATCATCACATCAGAAGCTATCATGGCCATCGAGAGTCAACGTAAAGCCCAATTGATGTCTCAGGGCAAATTGTGATTGTACGAAGAGCCCTCAGCCAGAGGAAAGCCTTAAGCCAAAGGAAAGCCTCATGAATCAGGATATGCTCCGACAAGTTATGTCTGAACACCGTGAAGACTGCCTTGATAACCGGGAATTCGGATTCTGGCTCTATCTGATGACAGATGCGATTATCTTTGCTCTGTTGTTTGCAACCTATGTCAGTATGTTCAGAAATACTGCCAATGGTCCTGAACCCATTCATCTTTTTGATCTCAAACATGTTTTTTTTGAAACCGCCTGTCTGTTGATCTCCAGTGTAACGTTTGGTTTTGCCTGGTTGGCTGCTATGAATAAAAAACGACCATCAGTGATACTATGGTTAATCATCACCATCGTTTTTGGTGTTGCTTTTGTCTTTCTCGAAGTCGTTGAGTTTTTAGAAATGATTCAAGAGGGAGCAGGCCCTCAAGCCAGTGGTTACTTGTCGTCATTTTTCACGCTGGTTGCTACCCATGGTATTCATGTGAGTATTGGCATGATCGGTATCCTGACGATGACTCTACAGGTCTTCATGAAAGGGCTGACGCCTCAGGTCTGCTCCAGATTGTTTCGCCTTGGTTTGTTCTGGCACTTCCTGGATATTGTCTGGATCGGGATTTTTTCTGTGGTCTACCTGCCGGTGTTCATATAGGAGGCAATCGTGCAAGCACATGAGCATAGCCTGAAGGACTATCTCAAAGGGTTGGTTCTGGCGATTATTCTGACGGCCATTCCTTTCTGGGTCGTCTGGTCTTCGGCTTTCCGGGCAAGAATACTGTTTGCCATTATCGCCATTTGTGCTCTGATTCAGGTGATGGTCCACTTACGCTTTTTTTTGAACATAAGCCTTAAAAATACGGGCAAGGACTATCTGACAGCCCTTTTTTTTGCTGGAGTTCTGATATTCATCATGGTGGGTGGAACCGTATGGATACTGTTTGATCTGAACTTCAGAATGATGTGAGTGAAAAGAGGGCAGAAGTCGTTTTACTACTTCTGCCGTCAGGCTGCCTCTGCGCCAGAAATAGAAGCATTCATTTTGATCAGTGAGCCAATGGCTGCCGCAGTAGCAACAAAGTCGCGGATGCCCCGGGTATTATTGCGGGAGATGAATCGAGTGTAATAAGCGAGTACCGCCGGGATAACACCGGCTGCACCATTATTAGGTGCAGTGACAACCCGGCCTACACAGGCATTTTCTTCATTGACGGACATGGCAAACAGGGTAACCCAGTCCAAGAGGTTGGCCATTTCGGGAGAACGATCAAAAGAATAGTTGCAGTGAAACTGTGTCCTATCCTGATTCAGGTTATAGAAGCAACAATAGAGTCAGGGTGATTATGACACCTAAACCAGTAATCTTTATGGCTTTGCCCGCAGATGAAGTGGGAACCTTGGTGGTACTGGAAGTCGAAATGGTACTGGAATTCATAATGAAACTGGAATCCGTCTTGTCAACTTGAGCGTACTCTGCAATGAGTGACGAGCAGACTTCAGAGTCAAAGAATAAAAGACCTTCCAGATTGACCAGTCCACTACAGGCAGTGGCTGTTGAGCCATTGATGGCACTCCAGATATTCGCGACCTGACCGGTTGTATAGAGGGTAGGTGTTGCTGTTAATACGGTTGGATTCAGGTTTGGCATGACAACGGATGAACCCATCAATTTTGTGCATTCAACTGCTGCCTGTGGCCATGGATGAATGGCTTTCAGACTGAATTCTTGTTTAAATTGTTGCCACGGAATGACGGCCTGCAGGTGATTGCAAGCCAGGGCCAGTTTAAGGGGGGTAAAGACGGTTATAGCTGTTCCTTTTACCCAGATCTCATTGCCTGCCAGATTATAACGAGAAAGTTCTGCATTAATATCTTTATGTCCTATAAGAACGAAACCTCCCTGTTGGGCAATAGCGCCGAGTAATGTGGAGCTGGCAATGTAGACCGTGTTTCTGAAGATATCCATACTGGTTCCGGGCCCAAGCATAAATTCACCCGCTTTTGCCATTTTGCCCCGGAAAGTGTTCCCAATAACAGCAATCCTCTTTGACTGGTTCCTGATGGCAGGAAGGTTAATATTTATCACCTCATCGGGAATGTATTCGCTGGTCGGCGTGTTGATAGTAGTACCTATGGCCGTGTTATTGATGAACCGCAGGCCCGGACCCGGGCGCATTGGATGAGCCGACGCATCCAGAGGTTCTTTGCAATCAAGGTCAACTGCCGCCTGGTTAGGAAGATTGAACTCGTTGTTTTCTAAAATCAGTCTCCGATTAAAACACTCTGCGAATAAAATAGTGTCAACTGGCCTGCGATTTCCGGTTCCAGTTGGCAGGAAAGTAATGTGTCTTATATGGCTGTCTTTTGTTTTTCTAAAATGGAAGTTGTCAGTGGCTCCAGCCCTGACCATATATTTTTTATTATAAGTTGGGTGAAGCATGATAACGATTTCAAAACCGTCATCAGCAGCGCCAAGAAGATCCTGACCATCCTTCAACACTATTTCTCTTCTAATAAAGTACTTAACCTGGATTTTTTCCGTCACGGGAGAAGCTGATGGAGAAGGTGTCACTGCCTGGACAGTACCGGACGAGAAGAGTATAACGGTGTTCTCAGGAATCTGTTTTATCTTCTGGTCCAAATCATCATCCGGGTTGGGAGTGAGAACAACGCACTGTCGATTGCGAACAAGGTGGCTGTATTGTTTTAACTGCTGCTCAACTCCCGGCGTTTGCTTTGTAAGAGACTGGCAGGAAACCGTTGGAAAGGGGTTCGTGGTTGGGGATTGAGTCGTAGCCTGAGCCCGTATGTTCAATGCCTGTAACAGGAGTATAGGAGCCATCAACCTGGTCAGATAATGCTGCCGCTTGATCATATACACGACTCCCGGGAAAGTGCGATAGGAGATCGGGAAGGCTGAACGGTTCCCCCGATTGGACGACCCCGTAGCGAGAATGGCAGAAAATTGAGCATAAAATTCCGACTTGTTAAGGTGAATCGTGGATCAACTTGCTGAACTAGGAGGGATTTTTAGACCAATCTGATGTCGCCGCAGCAGAGCAGTCTATTCTTGGTCGGTCTCCCGGATGCTGTCTTCAAACTTCTGCAATGGCGCATGACCAGCTCCAAGAATAGTATAAACAGCAAGAAGTACAAAAAGAGTGAACAGCGTTCCCTGGCCAAGCCCTGCAAAGATAAAAACCCCTCTATACATCCTTGATATGGTCCCGACCTCTGTAGGGGACAATTTCGAGACAAAGCTTGATATGAAAGTGCGAATAATCAGCCCCCGGGGCTCGCTGGGTTTACGGGGGAGCTCCCTGCAAAAGTTGCCCGTTAAAAGATCAGTGCACAGTGAACAAAATGAACAGGCGAAGAATAATTCGCTTTGCGGTGGATAACTATAAAGATGCCTTAAGGGAAATCAAACTACACCCGGCGGCTAAAAAGGTATTCAAGCAAAGAAGGACAATGCCTGAACCTCATTACCTTATGTCAGTAGAGTGGGGGCAAGTCTGGTAAATGGCTTCACTGAATTTGATCTTTTCAGGCAGGGGTTTAAAAAAGCATTGTCATTTGGTGTGTTCTCCCATAAAATAACGTCATATTTCGGAAGTTATTGGTTTTAAAGGCTTTTATCTGAAATTAAATCTGTAGAGGCGAGTTAGCAAAGCGGTTATGCAGTGGACTGCAACTCCATTTAGACCGGTTCGACTCCGGTACTCGCCTCCATTCTCTCTAAAATATCGCTTTACTAATCACTCCCGAACAATGCATGCCATCTTAGTATGTATGACTATTATCTATTTCTTTTTTAACCTTTCGATAAGTTTAACAAGAATTGCGCAGCCATTCAGTGATAGAAGAAGGCAGACCAACGGGTAGGAAACTCTCGCCGTTCCTTGATAAATTGCAACAGGGTTTTCAAGGGCATTAATTTCAGGGAGGCTCTGGCTTTCTGAAAACCGAGACCGTAGATAGGGTCGTCACTTGTTTCTATGGCTATTCTCCGGAATTCTGCATCTTTTGTGGCCTGATTTTTCAACCAGATGTACTCCATCATGACACACATGCCTTCTTCGACTTCCAGTGGCAGGTCACGATAGTTGTTATAGAAGAGCCAGGCGTGGGTTAACTCATGGATGGCTACGGTTCGAAAATGTTCCTCCGGCAAATGCTTTTGAATCAGAATATCGTTGAACTCTCTGGCGATCACCTGGCCATTGGGTGTTGTAGAGGTACTCCATCGGGTTAGTCCCAGTATCGGCCTTTCATTATGAAAGTTATGTCGGCTGGCTTCCCGAAGTTCATCACGGCCACAGAGTGTTAGTGGGGTATTGGATTGATGTAGATTCAATCCTACAGAAGATAGGGCAGAGCGCATCTGCTCCATGATTCTGTCTCCCTGTTCCTGGTTGACTACGCCGCGTAGATTGCAGAGGTTGCAAATCACCAGTCCATCCGGGAAGGACATTCCGCCATCGGTGATGTTTTTGCACACTATCCGACTGCAACTTGAGCAAGTGGTGTAGTCCTGGTGTGTGTCGCAAAAGGTATTACCCCAAAAATCCATTAAATAATATTCATGGAGGGGCTTGCGACAGACGGCACAGAGCGGGTTATTCTGTTTTTGGTAGCAGTCCGGATGCCAGGGCATACCATCGTTTTCTATGTATCTGTCGTTGATGGTTTTTCGGCATCCGGGGCATTTCAGGCAGCGTGGATGGAAAGGTCGGCCATTAAAGCCAACAAATGATTTGTTTAGCAGAGGCTTTTTGCAGGTTCGACAATTAAAACAGTGCAGGTGCCAGTGACTGCCCAAGGCTTCCAGGCCATTTCCATGGATTGGCTTTCGGCAGCTCTTACAGAAATTCATGTCCTTCCCTGGCCATGTGATGCTCTCTCAATAACTTTAGCAGGAGCGGATTAAGGCTGTTGGTGATTCAGAGAAAATGAGTTTCCGTCATTTGTTTCAATCTCTTGGCCTCGGTGTGATAGTACTGGCTGGTGGTGTTGATGGAGTCATGGCCCGCAAAAATGGCCAGATCCTCTATCTTCATGTGACGGGCAAGGTGTGTCAGTGCAGTATGTCGCAGAGCATGGAAAGGCATAACTTTAAATCGGGTTGCCTGCTGGCTGTTGTCTGATTCAGAGGCGCAGAAATCCATAAAACTTTGCCACCAGAAACGCAGACCTCTGGAGGAAAGTCCGCCTATTTTGCCCTGAATTCTGCGCGTCCTTGGGGCCAATGGGAAATTGTCCCCTGACAGACCTTCACACTGAACACTATGTCTGAATGCCCTGATCTCTTCAATGAGCTTATTGTTTAGTGGTAGCTGACGGCGCTTTCGACCTTTCCCCAGGATGCTGAGAAAGTAGCCTCCCTCAATACCTGGATGAATATCATTACAGCTGTGTTCGGTCATTTCAGACTCTCGAAGCCCGAGGCTGTAGCCCAGCATGATGATATAACGTGTTCTTGCTGACTCTGATTTGGATACGTGCTCACTTTGCGTTTGTAGCTCGAGGCAATTCAGCAAGTGTTGCCATTCTTCTTCATGGAAGAAGCGGATAGTAGAAGTACCTCGGGCCAGCTTTTCTCCGGAACGAATCAAAGAAACAGCGGGATTGCCCAGCGTGTATCGATTTTTCTCCAGGAAAGAAAAGAAAGATGAGAGTACATCAATCACCTGATCGGTGCTTTTTCCGGGTTTGATAGACGCTTTAAAGAGTATTCTTTCGGGTTGCCCGGGGAGAACACCTTGCTCTAACCAGCGATCCGGCAGATTTTGTATATGATGAAGATACATCTGAAGATGCTTTAGACGAACTTCCTTATAGCTCGCCCCAATATCTTGATATAACCAGGCGCTGAAACGCAGGATTTCTCTCTCGTAGCGTCTGAGTGTCTCGTTAGAACGAGCTGCGGATTTGTTCAAAAACAGAGTAAGAATTTCACTGTCATTGACAGCGCCTGTCATATCAGTACTTAACGATGATGGGTTGTACTGATGGTCACTCCCGGGAAGATTCAGAAGTTCTGAAAGAGCAGGTAAGTTCATGACTTATTTTCTTTGTTTTGTTCAATGGTGAGTTTTAGGGCATCGTTATAGCCCTTGAGCCGTGCAACTTCATGCTCCAGTGTTCTTGTTGAATCAAGCTCTTTCTGTAATGACAGGTTTTTGAGCTCAAGGGCTGCTTGCTGCTTCCTGCACTCTTTAATAGCATCCTGATCATGCCGGGCCTTATGTTCTGCATCTAATAGCTGCCGCACTGCGCTGGAAAGGGCCTCGGCAGGGAGGTTCAGAAGCAATGTTATTTCCTTGATAACTTGAAGCAGTGGCTTTGATTCTTTGACGATGGCCTTGTAATGATTCCTTTCTTCGCAGGCTTCGAGATGAGCTTTGGACTTGGCTTCCAATCGATATTGGATTTCATTATGCGCCTTTTCGGCAGTCAGCCCGGACTCTTTTTGTTTCACAAGCTTTGATTCAACATTGGCTCTTAGTCGACGCTCATTGTCGACGGTTTTGATCCAGTGATTGATTTGTGCCTGGTACTGGCTGTCAAGCTTTGTCTCCAAAGAGGCGAGGGCTTGGGTATGTTCTTCTTTGCTGGAAGCAATCACTGCCTCATGCTTCTTATTTTTTTCGATCTCTGTGTTTAGCTGTTCCTTCAACTGAATGATGCTTTTCTCATGCTCAGACTGTTGTTGATTTAGCCTCTCTCCACTTTCTCGTAACACCTTATTTTCATCCGTCAACTGCTCCAACTGCTGTTTTAGATTCATTCCTTCCTCAGTCAGCTTCTGTACTACTTGTTGTAGTTCATCAATTTCCTGGTTGGCCTGATCTTCAAAATCACGTTGCGAGGCGGTTGCATCATGTTTCCATTGGATGAGTGAGCGTTTTAGCACACGCACCAAATCAGCAGGGAGCTCATCATCGACCTCTTTCTGGGCATCATCCAGAAAGCGCCATTCATTGTAATAGGGCAACACCGTCTGTTTCCCCATTTTGGCAATTCGGGCCAGCTTGTCGGCATTAATACGTTCGCCTCTGGTTTTGAGGTCGTCCAGAACTCTGAAAACAAGCTCTCTACGCTGAATATCCTTCTGATTCTCGCCGTTGGCCTTGTTATCCATGATTTCATACCCGTTTCTGAACCATTAATACCAGTATTATAATACTGGTATTAATGGTATTAAAGTTTTTTAATTACTACCGGTAACTGAACTTACCGGTAGTAAGAAATAGTTTTTTAGAGAAAGAAAAAGATCTGCTTTGAATTGGATTGCGTACAAAAGAATTCTGTCAAACGACACACGATGAGGACTAAAAATGGATAGAAGAAAGTTTATCCAACTGGGACTGGTTTGCGGCTTAATCCCTTTAGTTGTAATCGACACTGCTGCAGCACCAGCCCCTACAGACGAAGTTCAGGAAGACGAGCCACAGGCTAAAGCACTTAACTACGTAAAGAAGGCTTCTGAGGCCAAGGGTAATCCAAAATATAAGGAAGGGGATGTCTGTAAAAACTGTATGTTCTTTGAGTCCGCTAAGAATAATGGCTGTACACTGTTTGCCGGTCGCAGAGTAGAAGAGGGTGGCTGGTGCGCAGCCTGGGCGGCAAAACCCAACTGATCAGACTGACTGGGTATACGCTTTGATGATTAGGGCCTGCTTAAGAGAAGCTCGGGAGAGTCATGAATTAAGCAGGTACTAAAGATCCATCTGGTGGAACCAACAAAAAACGGGCGTAAGGCATACAGAATTGAGGGCTCAAGCTGGAATATCGTACTAGTTAAAACACCCATCAGCAGCATTCCTGAGCCCAAAAGGAAGCGTCATTTAATATAGCGCGCTTTTGATTTTATTTTCTCGACCAGCTTTTTACCTTTGGGGGTTAAGGTCAGCTTGAAATAACGTCCATCGTCCTCATGTTGAGCTTTTTTAATAAGACCCAGACCAGGACGGTCGTGACGACCTTCACCCAGACGCTTCACACTGACAGCGATATCACTGGGCGTGCCGCAGGTCAGCTTTTCAGCATTCACCAGGTCAGTTATAGTTTCACCGGGATTTTCAGCCACTACCAGTAAGATTTGCCACTGGATAATAGTTAGTGGGTATTCCTGAAGTAGGTGGGTAAGTTTAATCAGACCTTTAAGTGTCATTATTAATCTACCTTTAAGTTAGGTTATGGGTACGCTGTGAGCTTAAGGCGTCGTATACTTCTTTTTCTTCGGCCTCTAAAGCAATACTGCACAACGGGTGCAACAACAGAGGTACCAGAACAAATATTAGACAGTTTTATACTGATCTGGCAAATTTTAAGAGTCAGGTCGTCTATTTTAATACAAAGATAACGTGGCTGTTATGCTTTGAAACAACCAAGGGCACTGTTAACCCATGATCAAGAAATGCCTTTTTCCTGCCGCTGGTTACGGTACGCGCTTCCTGCCTGCGACCAAGTCTATGCCTAAGGAAATGATGCCCATCGTCAATAAACCCCTGATTGAGTATGGCGTTGACGAAGCCTTACAAAGTGGTCTGCATGAGATTTGCATCGTTACAGGCCGTGGTAAACGGGCTCTAGACGACCATTTCGATATTAATTATGAACTGGAACACCAGATTCAGGGAACAGCCAAGGAAGAAACCCTTTCGGGTATTCGAGGCTTGATGGACGAATGTACGTTTTCCTATACACGTCAGCGTGAAATGAAAGGACTGGGTCATGCCATCCTGACCGGAGAAACCCTGATTGGAGATGAGCCGTTTGCTGTCGTTTTAGCCGATGATCTTTGCATTAATCTTGAGGGAACAGGTGTTCTGTCCCAGATGGTTAAACTTTACAAGCAATTCCGTTGCAGTATCGTCGCCATTGAAGAAGTGCCTGTCGACGAGGCTTGCAAGTATGGGGTCATCAGCGGTGAAATGATCAAGCCCGGGCTTTACCGTGTTGAAGATATGGTTGAAAAACCAGCTCAAGGTGAAGCACCCAGTAACATGGCCATTATTGGCCGCTATATTCTGACGCCTGACATCTTCGATATAATCAGAGAAACTCCGCCTGGCAGTAATGGTGAAATCCAGATTACAGACGCTCTGCGTGAACAATGCAAGACCGGTCTGGTTCTCGCCTATAAGTTCAAGGGAACTCGCTTTGACTGTGGCAGTATTGAAGGTTACATAGAAGCGACTAATTTTTGCTTTGAGAATGTCTATAAGGCAGAGTCCAGGTAAATCGGTGAAGTGGAAGTTCATCTTTTGAGATCGGCAAAGACTGAGAGTTAAGAGAAATTCCAGATAATGACACCGGCATGCAGTGCCGGTTTCTTTGATAATCATAAGTTCGCATAATATATATTATGTTAAATAACTAATGTCAGCCGAAAACTGATTTCCCCGCAATGTTCATCATACATTTCTTAGTAACCAGTCCCATCAAGTCAGCCATGGCTCAGTGTCAAGCGTTTCGTACTTGGATATATTCAAGACACCAGATTCTCTTCTTCTGCTCAACCGTCAGTTCTGCAACTCTTTTTTTTGGAACTTTCGTTTAATTCACTGGTCGATATTTACAAGCACTCTTTGAAAGTAACTTACCTTCGTACTGAGTAAAAATTGGAGAAAAACGATGGATCGATTAGCTAATACCCCATGTGATCAGAGAAAAAATGCCTCTGCTTACACTGCTAAAGGTGCTGCTACAGTTGATGCTACAGAGAGTACAGGCAATCTCTCCGGTAGACCTGTCAGCACTGTCGGTGATGAGACATTTGAAGTCAATCGCGTAAATTTCGCACCAGATACCGTAACAGGAACATCCTCAACGAATGCAGACTCGAAAGCTGCGGTAAGCCAAACGCCCTCTCTAAAGGTGTTTCACCAATGGTTTGAGGAGAAACATGTTAAGACTGCGCTGGAGATGCGCAAACTTGAAAGGTCTGAAAAAATACTGCTGAAAATGAGTCACAAGCAACTTGATACCAGTGAGGACAGGCTCACCCAGCCCTGTGGGGATTTTAAAATCGACTCGGCTCTGGTGGATCTCTGGAAGTCGATGGACAAACGTGAAAGGGCTGCAAAACTGCAGCAGAACATGATGGCAAGCACATCGCGACAATGAGGACAGCCTGAGCCGGTCCTGTCTTACTGAGAACCCACCTCCTCTGCCTGGCCTGGCCCACTGAGGCGTGGTAGATACGTACATCTACTCCATCGTCAGAATCATCAGGGCGAAAGAACCCACTTGTTTTGCTACCCCTTTGTTGTGGAACTTTCGTTAAATTTGCTGGTCAATATGACACATGTTCTTTGTTCATGAATAAAGACAAATAAAGATGGAGAAAAAAACGATGGATCAATTACCACCATATCAGGGACAAAGTCCCAAACCGAACAGCGTTGAAGCCAGTACTTTAGATTACACTGCCATGAGTCAAGGCAATGCCTACGGCAAAACCGTCAGCCTTTTCAGAGGTGGGCCATCTGGGGTCAGTCAGGCAGATTTCACATCCGATCCTGCAGCAAGACAAAAAGATCAAAAAGAGACCGGAATTTCCTCCAGAGCAGTTGCTTTTGGTGTAAACGCTTTTGAAGCGGCTGAGCGCAAACCAAAACTGGACTTTACCGATTTAAAAAGTATTGTCCCTATTTACTGTCAAGGGATTTTTAAGGCAGAAGCTCATCCCGGCAAGAAGTCTGAGGTTAGTAGTAGACCAACTGAATGCCGTGATATTTGCGATATTTCAGAAGACTCAATAGTTGGATTAATCAATTATCATAAGTATATGGTTAAGCCTAAAGATCGCTTAGCCGGTGACGTCGTAACATATGTTCCATTATTGTCGTCAGAGTTTGATAAGGTTCGCAGTTTTCTTGAGGACGACTTAAATCTTGATCCAAAAGACACTGTTATCATTGATGCAGGATCAGGGCCTTTTTGTTATCACAGTGCGCTATTTGCCGTGGCTGGCTTTACTGTAAGACCTTACGACTATTCACCTGCCCGAAGTCTTTACTGTAAAGAAGATCATGGCGTAGCAGAGAAAAATCTTTCTCCATTTCTTAAGGTCAATGATAAAGATTTGACGAGCGATGATATCACTCCCTCGTTTTTTGATAAGAACTCAGTATTATTTATGAGTTTCCCTGACCTGCCAGGGCATCCTATTAGCTTGCCTCTGGTAAAAAAATACACTGAATCGGAAGCATTGAATAAAGTAGTTGTTCTTCTTATTGGCATTGATGACGAACATGAGTGTAACTTTGGTTCCGTGTCAAAAGAGACAATGGATTTTCTCAAAGAAAACTATGAATTACGTTGTAATTGTCCCACGCGAGGGGTTTTGTTACAGAGTTCACTGGCGCAAATCTATGTGAAGAGAGGAGTCAATCGCGCAGATTTCACATCAGGTCCCGTAACAAGGAAAAACACGAATATCGCTAAAGATAGAATGCGTAAAGCTTTCATGGAACTAGAAAAACAAAGTTTTGGACATGCGGAAGGATTATTCCGAGAACTCTTGAGCGAAGGCCCGCTTCAGCTGAATGATAGTGAATGCCAAAACATTTTCATAGGGCTTGCAAGTTCGCTTAAAGAGCAAACCCATGAAAAAAAGATGCAAGCCTCCTTTATTCTGGAAAAACTAAGGTTGATAACGATAGACTCGCTAAATAAATTCGGAGCCTCAACTATTCCCAAGCTTGACCTGGCCCTGAGACTTTGTGAACAGGCACTTGGACGGTACGGTATGGCTAAAGCACGGCTGTTGGCCTTGAGAAATAAAGAACCCGATGCCAATGAGAGCGCACAATGTGAGCCATCTGGCAATTTTGACTTTGACCTGGCTCAGGTAAAAGTGTGGAAGTTGATGCATAAATATGAATTGGCTGAAAAACTGCAGCAAAACATGATTGGCAAGCTTCCGGGTGACAGTGAGAGCAACCCAAGCCAGTCCGCTGATAACGATCGCCCTGAATAAAGATTGGAGAAAAATTTAAATGGATATTTCATCTACGTCAAATCCAGGTGCAAACGCCCTGAATGAAAGTTTCTGGTTAGTGGGTGTAACTGACTCAGAGGAGAGTGATGCACCAACGACTGGAACTTTTCACTCACGAAAAACCTCGAAAGAGCCACTTGGACTGCAGAATTTGAAGATCCGGGGATTTTCACAAAGGGAAATTAGTGCGGCAGAGAAAACACTTAAAGATAGAAACATCTCCCCCACCTATGAGGCCATATCCAACTTTTTGGGTGAAGGCTGGCGCAGTAACCGGTTTCCTCTTTTTCACCAGCTTAGTGAAGTCATTGAACAGACACCTGGCGTTCAGGGTAAAGCTCGGCTGGCCCAGACACTAATAGAATTTGTAGGATCATTAAAAGATGATGCAGTTAGAGAACTCGACCAACATTATGCATCCTTGTGGCCCGATAGACAGGAAATTGCAACTATCGTTGACCGCTGGCCTCCAGAGCTCAAAGAGCAAGCTCAATATATTAAAAGAAACTGGCCAGAACTGGTCGTAAAAGGCGACATGAAGTTTAACTTCGGTTCTACAACAAAGGTCTGCTCCAGCCACTATCGAGGCTATAGAAAAGCACCATCAGAGTTAGGATATCTGGCATTTTTCCGTCTTATCAAAGACATCTGGTTCGATGCTCTAAAAACGGACAATGCATGCACCATGAACAGAGTCTGCCATCTGCTGATTTCTTTCACCAAGGAAATATCAGGCAATACCATCCTGTATGAAGGTGCCAGTCGAAAAGAACAATTCGAAAATGTCATTCAAAGAGAGCTGAAAAAAGGCATCTCATCGACCTATGATATCGGCGCTTTTGCTTTTCTGCTGGTCGCAAATCCAGCATTATGGAGTGACCATAAACATGAGACGTTTCAGTTGATGACCAGCAGGGCTTTTAATAGCAAGGCCGATGAACTGGCTCACCTATATTCGCACTGGCAGGAACCAGCTAAGCAAGATCAGGTCTGCAAAACTGTCGAGGCCGAGGTCATCCCTGAGATTGCCATTACCTTGCATTACCTTGGTAGCATTTATAATTACCTGATGAGCTATAGATCACAGGTTACCTGGAGGAACAAAACACTCAATGAAGAACTAGCCAGTGGAGACTATTTCGACAGCACCACTAATCAGTTGGTGCACCCAATTCAAGTAGCTGAATGGAAAACATTACCCCCTCTTACTGAAGTAAAAGAAATACTTTCTCAATTTTATAACAATCCCAGCCATCAGAAACTGTTTTTAGGAACAGAAGAATTCAAAGCATTCCAGCAAGAACAAAGGCGACTGAAAGCCAGACAACGGTTTGCTGAGGCCATTCAAACCACAACAAATCAGATTAAAAAAGAGAGAGCAGACCTGATTAAAAAGCAGTTCAAAGAACAGGGATTTACAGCAAGAAAGGATGATCAGGGTAATATCAGCTATGGAGAGGCCTATTATCAAGCGCGCAAACAATACATGAGTCACCTTAAGGAGCAAAAACTGGCCGTTGAACAACACATTGGTGTCCCTATTCCTTTTAAAGTGACGGCTTTGCAGTTGAACCAGACGCTTGAGGCATTTGATGAATTACCCACTGCTGAGCAACGATACTGGAAAATGAGCCGAGCTTACGCTGAGAGCACTGCCATTCCAGAATTATTAGCTGACTTATCGCTGACGCAGGATTGGGAAGATACCGAGTCTTCGGGAATGCTGGCCCATGAACACGAAAAACTGAAGGAAAAACAAAGCAAATTTATCACTTGCCGCTGTTCAGAATGCACCGTCTGCGAAGCGACCCGTTATCTCTGTGAATGCCCGGATGGGTTGAACCAGAGAATTGCCAGAAGAGAGAACAAACAAAAAGATTACATCCTGAAAAAAAGAATTATTAAAAGCGTTGAGGCTTATTATGCTGAAAATTTCTGTAAAGAAGGAACCCCTGTGTTGGCGGAAGATAATCAGACAGCCATTCCCGCAGTACAGACGCAAAACCCGAAAAAGAGAAAACGCGAAAATTTCCTTGTTGATCGTGATATAAGCCCCCTTTCCCGTCCAGCTAAAATGCCTCGTTTTGAGCACACACTCACGGATGGAAGCCTGTGTGAGAAAAAGCACCACTCAGAATCCTTGATCGATAGGCACAAGCGCGATTTTATAACCAAGGTAATACATAAAAAAGTGTATTCTCCAGAAAAATTTCACCGGCGTCACCAACGATCAGCAGAGCCTGCCGGGCAACGAAAATATAATAAAGTGCTGAGGCAACTCTATAAAAGCTATGCTGACAACCCCTCCTCCCGAATAAGCATTACTGAAATCCTTGACTGCTTTGATAAAAACCCGAAACAGGCAATCGCTGCTGTTAACGATTTAAAGGAAAAACCACAAGAGATAAGGTCACTGTTTAAACCGGGCACTCTGGAGTTGGCTATACCTAAATCACTAAAGGCCATTCCATGTCAGGTGATCTATCACAATATTGAATCATTTAATAATCACCTCCATGATCTGGCAGCGGGAAAGGATAATAATTTCATTCCTCTGGATAAAAGGAAAGTGAAGGGGTTATACCTCCATAAAACATTCTGCCTTGCCTGCCGGACTAATTTTGGCCAGAAGCGCGAGCTTCAGGCCCATTTAAAAGAGACGCATCAGGCAACCATGGAGAACACGTTTGAGCGTATTCGAGCAGGGCGACTTGAGCCGACGAATGATGCCGCCATTGCCCCCCCTGAGTCGCCCATCGAAAATAGGGAGCCTCAAACCATTGAACAGATGCCCTTCGATCAGCGACTACAGGCAATCCCAGCGCTCTTCGAGCATGAAAGCGTATAGATATGCGATCTATCTGTATCTATCATGATGTAGAAATCAGCGAACTGTACGAGCTTGCCATTTCCGGGAGATCATCAGTAAACAGGGGGTTACCAGCAGTGTTAAGACAGTGGCAAAGGTTAGCCCCCCTGCTATTGAGGTCGCCAGCTGATTCCACATCTGGGTGGAGGGCGCTCCAATCTCGATTGAATGGTCGAACATATTAATGTTCATCGACAATACCATAGGCATCAGGCCCAATACGGTCGTGATGGTGGTCAGCATGACGGGTCTGAGACGCTGGGCACCGGTTCTGAGAACCGCTTCCCGGGTACTGTGCCCTTCTTTTCTCAGACTGTTAAAGGTGTCAATCAAGACTATGTTGTTGTTCACAACAATACCCGCCAGGGCAATAATGCCGATGCCGCACATTACGATGCCAAAGCTCTGATCGGTGATCATCAATCCAAGAAAGACACCCCCTGTGGCCAATATCACGGCTGACATGATTAATGCAGCCTGGTAGAAACTGTTGAACTGGGTTACCAGGATCATGGCCATGACAAACAGCGCAATACTGAATGCTTGCATCAGAAATTGTCCGCTCTCTTTCTGGTCCTCTTCTTCGCCCTTAAAGTCAAAGCTGACACCCTCGGCAAAATTGGCCGCTGCCAACTCCTGGGTCAACAAGGGGATTTGCTCTGAAAGCAGCGCTCCATCGATCAGGTCAGCTGAAAGTGTGATGGTTCGTTTACCGTCTATACGCTTGATGTTGTCGAGCTTGCTGCTGACTTCCCGTTCCGTATAGTTACCAATGGGCACCAGTCCGGAAGAGGTCATTAGACGCAGTTGGTCAATACTTTCCAAGTGTCGTTCACTTTCAGGGTAACGGATGCGTATGTCCACCTCATCGTCAGAATCATCAGGGCGATAGGAGCCCACTGTTAATCCGGATGTCACCATTCTTACCATGCTGCCAGTGGTTGCAACGTCGGCTCCGTAGCGAGCAGCTTCAGCACGATCAATACTCAGACGCCATTCGTAACCGGGTGCAGGCCCTGAATCCTCAATATTGGTAAAAGAACCAACATTCTCGAGCAGGTTTCTTGCCTTAGCCACTGAATTGTAAAGAGTTTCGAGATTATCGGCTCTGACAATCAGCTCCAGAGGCTTACTGCCTGGAGGGCCATCCTTGACTCGTTCAACGGCTATATCCAGCCCCGGGAAAACGGCCAGTCTTTGCTCAGCATCCTGAGCTACGGCCAGTGTTGTGTCTCGGTATTGCCAGCCTTCAAGATTGATTCTTAATGTCCCCACAACCTGGTTATCTCCGGTTCTGGCATAAAGTGTTTTCATGCCAGGCAGGTCTAGCAGGCGGGTTTCTATCTTTTCCATCAAGGCATCTTTTTCATCAACAGAAAGGTTTCCTGAGTTCACTTTCACGGTGATGATGATGGCGTCAGTATCCACATCAGGGAAAAACTCGACGCCACGGGAAGTCTTAATAAAGAGCGTAAAAATCAGCACGACCGTCATGCAGGTAAAGAGTAAAACCCTGCCAGGGTTTTCTATCGCACGGGCTAAAACCGACACATATCGTCCGGTAAAGCCGGTTGTCTGAGCAAATTCGCCTGACTCAACGGCCATCATGGATGCTTTTTCTCTGGCACCCAGTGAGCGGGGTTTGCCAATCATGGCACCCAGGGTTGGGATGAAAATCAGGGCCATGATCAAAGAAGAAGCCAATGTGGCGATGAGAGTAAGGGGTAAGTACTTCATAAATTCCCCCATCATTCCCGGCCAGAACATCAGCGGAAAGAATGCTGCCAGTGTTGTGGCAGTAGAGGCAGTGATGGGCCAGGCCATTTTTCGAGAGGCTTCGAGATAAGCCTTTTGGCGATGAATCCCCTCCCCCATTCTTCTGTCTGCATACTCAGTGACAACAATAGCGCCATCAACCAGCATGCCTACCGCCATAATCAGTGAGAAAAGCACGACCATATTAATGGTCAGGCCCATGATTTGCAGAATCAGGATGCCCGACAGGAATGAACCGGGTATTGCGACGCCCACCAGAAAGGCACTCCGAGCCCCAAGAGCACCAATAATAATGATAACTACGAGAATCACTGCAGACAGGACGTTGTTCTGCAAGTCAGTCACCATCCTTTTTACTTCTTCGGACTGATCACCCACGTAGTCCACTTTCAAGGTCCCGGGTCCCAATGCAATGCCTTGATTGATGATGGCCTTTGCGATTTCTATGGCTTCAATAATGTTCTCACCGGGTCGTTTTTTTATTTCCAGGGCAATACTGTTTTCGCCATTCAGGCGGGCATAACCGCCGCCCTCTTTAAACGTGCTCAGGACGGTAGCGATATCTGCAAAAGTCACCACCCGGTTCTCTTCTGCTTTTACCGGCTGGGAAAGAATATCCGCCGGCGTTTTGTAGACGGCAGGCACTTTAATGGAGTAGCTGCCCTGACCAGTATCCAAACTGCCTGCGGCAACCAGCTGATTATTCTGTGAAACAAGGTTAATGACATCAGCAGGAATCAGGCCATAACTTTCCAGTTTCATCGGATCGATAATGACGTCTACGACTTCTTCCCTGTCACCGGCGATGTCTACTTCCAGGATCTCCTTTCGGGCTTCCAGCTTATCCTTGAGAGCTCGTGCAATCTTTACCATGGCTCTTTCAGGAAGATGGCCAGAGAGGATAGCCGTTATCACAGGGTTTACACTGGCCATGGTAATCTGTTCAATGACAGGCTCATCGGTACCGTCGGGCAGTTTACTTTTTGCCAGGTTTACTTTGTCGCGTACATCGGCGAGAGCTTTATCAAGCTCTACCCCAGCCTCAAACTCAAGCGTGACAGAGGCGTGGGATTGAGAAGCGGTTGCCGATAGCTCTTTGACGCCCTCAAGTCCCTGAAGCTCTTTTTCCAGAGGCAGGATCAGTAATCTTTCTGAATCTTCTGGTGAAATGCCTTCATAGTTAACGGAAACATAGACGTAGGGAATAGGAACATCAGGCGAAGATTCCCTGGGAATCGTCAGATAGGAGAGCATCCCTGAGATAAGAATCAGGAAAAACATCATCAGAACCGTACGACTGCGGTTCAGCGACAGGCCAATCAGACTGCTCATGGTGTATCCCCTGCTAGCTTGTCTCTTTTAACAGCAAGAGTCTGCACAGGGTCAACAATTACCCGGTCCCCTTCTCTGACAAAACCATGCCCTCGGGTGATGAGCCTGGCACTGGCAGGAATACCGGTAAGCCAGATACCGCTGGCTTCAGATTTGACAATATCGACGGCAGTGAAGTTCACCTGATCCCTTTCATCCACCCACTTGATGCCGGGATTACCGGTCTCATCCAGACTTAACAGGGCCGGTGAAACCTTGATGGCTTCAACTTGCTCCAGTTTAAGGTCAGCTTCAACACTCAAACCGGCTGGAGTCTCCATGGCTGTATTCGCCAGACTGAGTTCTACCTTAAAGGTTCGAGTGCCTGACTCAGCCAGTCGGGCGATGTTGCGAACTTCTGCAGAGGCTGTTTTTCCGGTAGCAAAACGGATATCTGCTCTGTCACCCAGGGTGACTGAAGCGATGTACGACTGGGGAACATTGACAGAAACCACCAGAGGATCAAGATCGAGTATCTCAGCGACGGGTTTCCCCATTTCAATATAATCGCCCTGCTCAACAAACCGGTTGTTCAGGATGCCGGTCACCGGAGCACGGATTCGGGTGTTATCGAAATCGATTTGCAACGTTGAAAGCGCTGACCGAGCCTCACTCAGGGCCACTTCCAGTTGCGGTAACTCATTCTCAGCAATCAGGTTTTTAGTTTTCAGTGACAATGCCGAGTTATAGTCCAGCTCAGCTTTTCGGACTCTGGCTTTGGCAGCAGCAATCCGGGCCGGTAATGCCCCCTCTTTTAAGGTGACGATAGCTTCTCCACTTTTTATGAACTGCCCTTTCTGACCCGATGCGGCCAGGTCTCTGGCAGAAATTTCTGCACTGATCGTTACTATTCTGTCAGGCTGAGTTTCTCCAAATAAGGATAGGGTTCGGTGAATGGATTCAACGGGAAAAATTCTGGCTGAGACCCTGGCCAGTGGTAATTCGACAACAGGCTCGCTTTTCGCACGAAATGAGGAATTACCTTTATCGGACATGGAAGTTATATCCGCCGTCAGCAGATAGACGCCTAAAAGCCCCGCCATTCCTCCAGCAAGGATCCAGGATCGATTAATGTCAGGCATAGAGTGTTCGCAATGTGTCGTGATTGTTCCTATGATCTCGTACGGCCCTGTACGATTCTGTAATAGAAACTATAAAGAAGCTGGGTGGTAAGCAGCAAGTAAAGGCCAATATTTTTGCCATTCTCTGACCTTCGAGCCAGATGCTTCGGCTTATAACCCGAAGGCTTTTCAGCTATGATGCAGCTCATACTCCTCAAGGAAGCCGTTTCAAGGTCATGAAAGTCATCACATTTAACGTCAATGGAATCCGTGTTCGCCTGCATCAACTCAAGGCTCTGATCGAAAAGCATCAGCCGGAGGTCATTGGACTGCAGGAGATCAAAGTCACTGATGAAGATTTTCCCGTCGAAGCCATTGAAGCTTTGGGCTATCACGTTGAGTATTTCGGACAGAAAACACATTATGGTGTTGCTCTGATGAGTCGTCAGAAGCCTGTCAGGGTTGAGAAAGGTTTCAAAACTGAGGGTCCTGATGCCCAAAGACGCCTTATCACTGCAGAATATCAGACACGCAGCGGCCAATCCTTTACTGTCATTAATGGTTATTTCCCCCAGGGCGAGAGCCGTGACCACCCTACCAAGTTTCCTGCCAAACAAGCTTTTTATCAGGATCTGATGACCACCCTGGATACGGAGTATTCACCGGATCAACCTTTACTGGTCATGGGTGACTTCAATATCTCCCACAAAGATAGCGACATTGGTATTGGTCCCGAAAATGCAAAGCGCTGGTTAAAAACAGGGAAATGCAGTTTCCTGCCGGAAGAAAGAGAGTGGTTTGACCGTCTTCTGGCCTGGGGATTCACTGATTGCTTTCGTGTATGCCCTGAAAAGAGCAGTGAAGAACTCTATAGCTGGTTTGACTACCGCAGTCGTGGATTTGACCGTGAGCCCAAAAGAGGCCTTCGAATAGACGGGGTTATCGCAACGGACTGCCTGATGAAGCACTTCAGGGCAACGGGCATTGATTACGATATTCGTGGCCTGGAGAAACCTTCAGATCATGCCCCTCTCTGGGTGAAATTCGACCTCTGATTATCGTTGTCCGATACAAAATGGCCTCTTACATCAAGAGGCTATGGTATTTTATTGATGTTCTTTGAGACTATTCAATAATCTCAACAGCGTCGCCTAAACGGATAATGCCTTCTGATTCATGGATCAGGTTTTGTCCAAAAATGACACCCATCTCTGTTCTTCTGTAGCCTGACAATGTCATTAACGGATCTTTTCCTGTCTTAACGCCTTTTACCGGATCAACCGTTGTCATGACACATCGACTACAAGGCTTGGCTACCCGGAAAACCACTTCACCGATTTTGATTCTTTTCCAATGATCTTCTGCGTAGTAACCGGCACCCTGAATGACAATATTAGGCCTGAAACGATCCATAGTGATCGGAGTATCAAGGCGGCTGTTAAGCTCCTGCAATGAAGCTTCTGTGGTAAGAAGAAAAGGGAAACCATCGGCAAAAGCTGTGTTGTCGCCTTTGTTGGCAAAACGAAGATCCACCTGACGATTCACCTGCTCTGAGAACTTCACCATTTTGCATGGTACGCCAAGAGATTCAGTGAGCCACTGGGATGCCGCCTCACCTGCATCAAGCGCTTGCAGTTCATCTTTCCAAACCACAACCCGCACTTGAGAGACCTCAGACTGTCGCTCCGGGTCTTTGATAATGAGATCATCCATTCCTGAAGCTGACAGGGTTAATCCATCTTCGTGGGGAATGGCAGAAATCAACGCCATTTTTGGATAGTGGCGCTGGGTCATAAATTTGCCATCAGGTTCGACGACCAACCAGCGTCGGTCATTCACAAATCCCATACGATCAATGACAGCCTGGTCCACCGAAATCTTCTTGAGTGACTTCACCGGATGAATAGCAAGATGGGAAACAGTCAGGGAAGAATGAGTCATTAAAGTCTCACTATCATTTTTGTACATTTAGCGAATTGGCTTATTGCCACGCCCATCAGATTTTGGAGAGAATGTACCAGATTTTTACCTGACACTTCGAGTTATTATGAAGCCTAAGCTGGTGGACATCGGTGTAAATCTCACTGATGAGCAATTTTCAAAGGATCGGGATCAGGTCATGGAGCGTGCCATTGATGCTGGCGTGCATACGATGATTCTTACAGGAACCTCTGTTAATGAGTCTCAGCAAGCTTTGGAGCTGGCCCAACAGTATTCAGATTACTGCTATTCAACGGCTGGCATTCATCCCCACTATGCCAAAAATACTACAGACTCCTGTTACGAAG